>JAAHGR010000709.1 GCA_010672425.1 Symploca sp. SIO2E6 | reverse complement strand
AAAAAGTAGCAGATATCTTCCCAGAATACTACCTGCTGAAAGTGAGGAATTTTCAAGGAACAGCGCAAACGACCTTACAGGAATGGATCTATTTTCTGAGAAACAGCGAGATTAAGGAAGAATTTGCTGCCAAAGGAATGGTAGAAGCGAAGGAAACTTTGCGAGTAAATAATCTATCAGACACGGAAAGAGCAGCATACAACCGTTATATGGATAACAAGAGTTACGAAGCAAGTATTCTGAGTACTCAAGAGTTTGAGGCGCAATGGCAAATCGAACAGATTGAGGAGGCTCAAATGAGAGGTATCCAACAAGGTAGGGAAGAAGGTAGGGAAGAAGGTAGGGAAGAAGGTAGCCAAGAAAGAACAATAGCGATTGCACGTTCGTGTATACAACAAGGTCTGGATATAGAGACGATTATGGCAATCACCCAACTCTCTAGGGAAGAGATCGAAGCTTTGTGAGTTGGTTAGGGAGCAAGATTTAGGGAGCAAGATGCTCCCACTACATCATCATTTCTTAGCAGAAGCCAGTCTGTTCCAGTCTATAAGCTAGGTGAAACTGGCATCTTGCCAGTGTATACTGACTTAGAGCCGGGGACTACCCAATGTTACAATACTATTAATTCTACATTCACTCATTCTACATTCTACATTCACTCATTCTAAATTCACTCATTCTCCTGGAGCCGATGTCCGTTAAAAACCACTATCCTCATCAAGACCGATATATCAACTTACTCACCGACTTCGGATTCAAACGGTTGTTCGGTACTGAACCCAACAAGGAACTGTTGATTGATTTTTTGAATGTGATGTTGCCTCCACAACATAAGGTGCAAGATGTCAGCTACAGAAATAACGAAAATCTGGGCAATACTCCCCTAGACCGCAAAGCCATCTTCGATATTTATTGTGAAAGTAAAACTGGAGAAAAGTTTATTGTCGAGCTTCAGAAGGCTAAGCAAAACTACTTTAAAGACCGGAGCGTTTATTATGCCACTTTTCCCATTCAAGAACAAGCGGTGAAAGGAGAGTGGAACTATAAATTGTCCTCTGTATATACGATTGGTATCTTGGATTTTATCTTTGATGACCATAAAGACGAGTCAGAACTGTTGCATATCGTGGAACTAAAAAATCAAAAATGTGAGGTATTCTATGATAAGTTGAAATTTATCTATGTGGAACTACCAAAGTTTACCAAAACCGTTGAGGAGTTAGAAAGTCATTTTGAGAAGTGGCTGTTTTTATTGAAGCATTTATCGGAATTAGAAGCACCACCGGAAGCGCTACAAGAGGTGGTTTTTGAGCAGTTATTTGAAATATCAGAAATCGCCAACTTTTCTGCCGTTGAGCAAGAAGCTTATGAAAATAGCTTGAAATACTACAGAGATTTACAGAATGTGGTGGCAACCTCAAGAGAGGAGGGTGTCGAACAAGGTATCGAACAAGGTATTCAACAAGGTATCGAACAAGGTATTCAACAAGGTATCGAACAAGGTATTCAACAAGGTCGCGAACAAGGTATTCAACAAGGTCGCGAACAAGGTATTCAACAAGGTCGCGAACAAGGTATCGAACAAGGTATTCAACAAGGTAGCCAACAAAGAACAATAGCGATTGCACGTTCGTGTATACAACAAGGTCTAGATATAGAGACGATTATGGCAATCACCCAGCTGTCTAGGGAAGAGATCGAAGCTTTGTGAGCAACTGCGCGTATCCCACTGCGCGTATGCAATACGCCCCTACGTGTAACCTAAATTAAGGCTGTAGGTTGGGTGTAGCGTTGTTGCCCCTTTTACCAAAATCTCAAGGGAACTACCAAAAGCGAAACCCAACGCCGATTCTCTGCTTTTGGGTTTCGCTATCGCGACCCCCAACCTCTAACAGCAGATCGCACTAGCATCGTGTGATCGCGGGTATTCTGTAGGGGTGTATTGCTTCCCAACCCAAGCGATCGCATTGCCACATTGGGAGATCTCGAAAGATGCGATTGTTGAGAAAATAGTTTATATGACCATACCTATCTTATTATTAGATATAATCCCAAAAACAGCAAAAATTGTCAAGAATTAATTGCATCAGGGGTTGAGAAACCGGGTTTCTTGACGAGAGGGAAAGTCCCTTTATCACTCGGCTTGTGCCAAACGACGTTCGAGCTCTTCCAAGGATGTTTTGCCTGCTTCCTTTGAGCGTTCAGCCAGAAAAGCCATAAATCTCTGACTTTTCGCTAATTCAACCACCTCTTGTTCAAACGCATCGGCTGCTTCCAAAATGTATTCGTTCCCATCATCATTGAGGATGAGAACAGTTTCATTGCTTGCAACCTGCAATAACTCTTCCAGACTCATGGGATTTTGACGTAAATCAAGGGTTCTCATAGCTTTACTCTCTCGCCTCGGATGAACAAGTCGTTGTGCTCCTTATAGCCTACTGCAACAATCTTAACTGTTGCACCGTTTTCCAGTTCATAAAACACACGATATTTGCCAATTCGCAACTCCCAAGGAGCAATTAGATTCTCAGTTAGCTGTTTTCGGCGTTTACTGGGTACATTGGCCTCGATTTGGAGATAGAGTCTGATTGCATCCACAATGCTCCGCTGCTCAGAAACTTTGAAAAAATCTAAGTCCGTTTCTGCACTCGGTGTAAAAATGATCTGAAATTGCATCTGCTCCCACTATCCTGTAGGGATTGTATCTAATTACAATACAGGGTTATTCTAATCATTGCAAAGCAGTACAGAATTTAGCTAAGAAACACCTCAAGGTAAGTGGGGCGCTAACGCGCACGCTTCGCAATTGACTTTCTAGAGTGTCTTTATCTCTATTTCCCCTGGTGTAATCGGGGATTGATCAACTCACTCAATTCTCTCTCTAACTAGCCGAATACCTTCCCATGCTGGTATCCTTCCTGCTTGTCGCTCATCTAGTAGTACTAAGTAAACATAAAGCGGGTAAATTTCATCTATCTTTTCTTGATACTTGCGGCTAATAGTTTGACTCTCTCGACGGCTTAATTTAATTTGCCTTAGTGTCTTTTGATTTTGGGATGCCGCCTTGTAAGTCACAAACAAAACATATTTGATAATCTCGACAGGTATAGATTAAGCTTTGGTAATATTCATGCTCAAAGGGTGAGGTCAATTTCCACAGCAGGGATTCAACTTTACCGATGATATGACCTACAATGGCATCCATTACCCAATCCACGATCAGAGCTAACATTATCTGGCTCTGTTGTCTGAGTTTGTTGGTAAATTGGACAGTGATTGGTGAGAGCAGCGCTACTACTTTTAAAAATAGACAAGTAACTGCTAAAAACAGAAAAGCAACTGCTGTTATCCATTTGCTTGCAATCTCAATTACTTTTTGCTAATATCATAAACAATGGAGAAGGTGTGCGCATATAAACCATCTAACACCTAGCACCTAATCATGGTTCAACTTCAACCGTCCCAATCTAGGCAAAAATCTTTGCCCACAATGTATGATTTACCTAGCGAAGACCCCGAGGAACCTGGTTTAGTGGACGAATTTCACGACGTACAACCGAATTTATTGAAAAATACCTGCCAATCTCCTAATTACTCTCCTATTGATTATTTTAGTGCTAAAGATCTCAATCTGTACTATGATCCGGAGCATCTCCAGTGGTACAAGCGACCAGATTGGTTCTTAGCTTTGGGTGCTCAGCGCAGTACCAATCAGCAAGAATTACGCTTGAGCTATGTGATGTGGCAAGAAGTTGTAGCTCCATTTTTGGTGGTAGAGTTGTTGTCTCCTGGAACAGAGGACGAAGATTTAGGATTGACGGAGCGCAAAAAGGAAAAACCACCAACGAAATGGGAAGTATACGAAAAAATTCTACAAGTACCTTATTACGTTATCTACGATCGCTATGAGAATA
>JAAHGR010000708.1 GCA_010672425.1 Symploca sp. SIO2E6 | reverse complement strand
GCTATTAGGGAATTTTAGATTGGAAGATTTAAGACTTATTCAATTCTAAAATCTAAAATCTAAAATCTAAAATCTAAAATCTATAACTGTCAAGAAACCGTGGCTACAGGGGAACAGAGATTCCGATGTTCCCAATCTAGATGTTGCCAAACCTGACCATCGAGAGCCATTTGCTCAATTACACTGGCCAAACGCAAAGCCTTTAGTGCCTGTTCACCACCTACCGAAGGTTGATTTCCACCCCGAACACAACTGACAAAATGTTCTAACTCAGCGTGCAGTGGTTCAATATTACTAGTGTAAACCTTTTCGATCAAACCGTCTTGTCGGTAAAGCACCTGACCGTAATCTGTCATGTAGTTAGCAGTAGTTTGCCGGTGAATGAGAATCTCATTGTTGAGAAAATCGGCTTCGGTCAAAGAGTTTTTGCAATGAGCAGCAATAGTACGGATTTTACGATGGGTCACCTTACTAGCTGTTAGAGTAGCAACAATTCCATTAGCAAAGCCCAAATTAGCAGTTACGTAATCCAAATATCCAGAATCCGAGGCACGACTGCCACTTGCTGTTAATCTAGAGACTGGTGAAGCTGCTAGTTCCAATAGCAAGTCGATGTCGTGAATCATTAAGTCTAGCACCACAGAAACATCGTTGGCTCGGTGGGAGTAGGGACTCATCCGATGAGCCTCTAGCGCTAGCAACTCTTCTGTTTTCAGAACTTTGCTCAGTTCCTGAAAAGCTGGGTTAAAACGTTCAATATGACCTACTTGTAGAATACGCTGATACTCAGCTGCTGTATTGACTAAAGACTCCGCTTCGGTAATATTAGCAGCAATCGGTTTTTCAATTAAGACATGGATTCCAGCTTGCAAACAAGTCATCCCAACTTCGTGATGCAAACGGGTAGGTACAGCAATACAAACAGCGTCAACAAAAGGGAAAAGGTCACGATAATCTTCAAAAAAGCGGACACGGTACTTACTAGCCGTATCCAAACCCCGTTCTACATTAATGTCTGCCACACCCACCATTTCTACATCTTTGAGCAGACTCAAAACTCGAGCATGGTGTTGTCCCATGTTGCCAACACCGATAACTCCAATTTTGATTGGCTGCAACAGACTACGCTGCATTTGGGTATTTGAATATTTTTGGTACATGCTATCTTGCACTATTGGAACACTCCTACACCACTGTCAATAAGTCGATTTGCTTACTCTAAACTGCCTACACCATCCAGATAGTACCACAGCAAATTGAAATGTGAAGAATTCCTAAGTTTTGCCCAAATACGTTAGATTAGGCAAAGCTTAAAAATATTTATCCTATTTTCATTGTGGTTTTAACGGTTCTATGGCAGTAGCTTGATGTGTCAGTTTTTTAGTCGTCCATGGTGGGTTAGTTATGAGAGCAGTTGTTCTGTTATCCGGAGGATTGGACTCTTCAACAGTCCTGTATCAAGCCAAAAAAGATGGTTATGAATGTTATGCCATTTCCTTTGACTACCAGCAGCGGCATCGACGAGAATTGGACTGTGCGATCGCGATCGCTCGCCTTGCTGGGGTCAAGGAACATCGAGTGGTAAGCTTTGATTTAGGGCAATGGGGAGGCTCAGCTTTGACGGATCAGAAGATTGACTTACCTCAGCAGCGTTCCCTAGAGCAAATGTCTCAGCATATCCCCATTACCTATGTTCCAGGACGAAACACAATTTTTTTGAGTTTTGGACTCTCCTACGCCGAAGCGATCGCGGCGGAATGCGTTTATATTGGGGTTAATGCTTTGGATTATTCTGGTTATCCAGATTGTCGTCCTGACTATATTGAGGCGATGCAGAAAGTATTTGCTTTGGGAACAAAACAAGGTCGTGAGGAACAAGCAATCCAGATTATCACACCTCTGATTAACCTCAGAAAAACTGCCATCATCGAGTTAGGTAATCAGTTAGGTGTACCTTGGGAACAAACTTGGTCCTGCTACGCAGGCGATGAACTTGCTTGTGGGATCTGTGATTCTTGCCAGTTAAGGCTTGCTGCTTTTGCTGAATTAGGATTGAAGGATCCAATTCCTTATCAATAGGGAATTGGGAATTGGGAATTGGGAATTGGAAATTGGGAATTGGGAATTGGGAATTGGGAATTGGGAATTGGGAATTGGGAATTGGGAATTGGGAATGGAGAATGGAGAAGGTCGCGAAGTTTTCTGCCTTTGCCTTGCAGCCTTTGCCTTGCAGCCTCCTGCCTTGCAGCCTCCTGCCAGCAAGAGGCAACCGTTAAAAGTCATAATATTCCCAATAAGAACAAAAATCTAGGAGAACTAGGCCGTGAGTACAGAAACTCTTGTGGAGAATCCTTCAAGTCCAGCTGAGTCCATGCCATCAGCATCTGCTTCCTATAATCCAACTGAGTTTGATGCTAGTGTCATGGGAACCTATGGACGCTTTCCTATTGCTTTGACACGGGGGAAAGGTTGCCTGGTTTGGGATGCCGAGGGTCGAGAATATCTAGACTTTGTTGCCGGAATTGCTACTTGTACTCTTGGTCATGCACACCCCGCTTTGGTAGCAGCAGTAACACAGCAAATCCAAACCCTACATCACGTCTCTAATCTGTACTATATCCCCCAGCAGGGGGAATTAGCTAAATGGATTATCGATCATTCCTGTGCAGACCGGGTATTTTTCTGTAATTCTGGCGCCGAAGCCAACGAAGGAGCAATTAAACTGGCGCGGAAGTATACCAACAAGGTGTTACAAATTGAGAAGCCAGTAATTTTAACAGCTAAAGCCAGCTTCCACGGACGAACCTTAGCCACGATTACGGCTACTGGTCAACCTAAGTATCAGAAGAACTTTCACCCCTTAGTGCCCGGGTTCCAATACGTACCTTACAACAATATTGAAGCCCTTGAAAATGCGATCGCGGATATCGATGAGGGGAACCAGCGAGTCGGAGCAATTATCTTGGAACCTTTACAGGGAGAAGGGGGTGTCCGTCCAGGTTCCTTAGAATACTTCCTCAAAGTGCGGAAGATCTGTGATGAGACAGGTATCCTACTAATTTTAGATGAAGTCCAGGTAGGGGTAGGTCGTACTGGTAAATATTGGGGATATGAACACTTAGGGATAGAACCAGATATCTTTACCAGTGCTAAAGGATTAGCCGGCGGCATTCCGATTGGAGCACTAATGTGTAAAAAGTTCTGTGATATTTTTGAACCTGGGGATCATGCCAGTACTTTTGGTGGTAATCCCTTTGCCTGTGCCGCTGCCTTAGCTGTTAATCAGACATTGGAACAAGAAAACCTACTACAAAATGTACAGCAACGGGGAGAACAGCTGCGTACCAAACTCAGAGCAATCGCTCTAGAATATCCTAAGATTTTTGTGGAAGTACGGGGTTGGGGTCTAATTAATGGGATGGAACTCAATGCCGATATTGAGTTAACATCAGTGGATGTAGTGAAAGCAGCTATGACAGAAGGATTGTTGTTAGTGCCAGCAGGACCTAAAGTAGTTCGCTTTGTTCCTCCTCTGATTGTCTCGGCTGAGGAAGTTAATCAAGCTACTCAAATGCTGGAAAGAGTAGTCAGAAAATTGGCACTTTAACTTTTTGAGGGGATTTAGGGGAACAACATGAAAGTAGGTTGGGTGCAGCGTAGCGAAACCCAACACGAAAGAATTGGCGTTGGGTTTTGCTTTTAGTAGTTTCCCTTGAGACTTTGGCCAAAGGTTCGACAACGCTTCACCCAACCTACAGCCTGAATCGACACTAGAAGGTTATTCTCTTACCCACTCTACGAGAGAAAGCGATCGCACTTGCAGCATCCCAGGGACACGAAATATTTGCTACAAGTTATTTTCTAGCGATCGCAACACCTGTCACCTACCACCTACCCAGAACCCCGACTTCTTCAAG
>JAAHGR010000707.1 GCA_010672425.1 Symploca sp. SIO2E6 | reverse complement strand
TTATCTCACAGAACCCAAGGAAATAGTTCATGCTCGCGGGACAATCTACGAACAAGGAACATTCTCGGCTAAGGATATATCGAGGGCTTGGGCAATAGCGGAAGGTAATTCGGAAAATAGAACAGAATCGATTGGTTTACAGTATCGGTATGCACTGATATTTACCTCATTTAACAGCTTGGCAAGCAATATTTTGCCAGAGTTCATGGCAGCATTGCTGGAGAAAGAAATCTGGCAGCCAGCCCAGGCACTAGCTTATGTTCGACAGAACAAAGATTCTAAACATCAGGCAGAGGGTTTGGAGGCAATTATTCAATATCTTCCGCCTTCTTTATCACCCGAAGCCTTAGAAGTCGCCATAGCCATTGGGGGTGAGCAAGAGCGAGTCAGAGCCTTAGTCAGCTTAGCACCCCACTTACCAGAAGTGTTACCCGAAGCCCTCGAAGCTGCCAGAGCCATTAGGAATGAATACCAACGAGCCGATGCCTTAGCAAGATTAGCACCCCACTTACCAGAAGTGTTACCCGAAGCCCTCGAAGTTGCCAGAGCTATTGGGGATGAATCCAACCGAGCCAGAGCCTTAGAGGGATTAGCACCCCACTTACCAGAAGTGTTACCCGAAGCCCTCGAAGTTGCCAGAGCTATTGGGGATGAATCCAACCGAGCCAGAGCCTTAGAGGGATTAGCATCCCACTTACCAGAAGTGTTACCCGAAGCCCTTGATGCCGCCAGGGCTATTGGGGATGAATACTACCGAGCCTACGCCTTACGGGGATTGATTGAGATGTTTACTCCTTCGTCGGTTGATTATCCTCTTTGGCAAAAAACTCTTCATACTTTAGCTAGTCTAACCCGCCCCAAATTTCTTGAAGCTCTTCCTCATTTAGCTCCTTTCATCATCCACTTTGGAGGTGTTGAAGCCCTAAGAGAAACGGTGAAAGCGGTGAAGGATGTCAGTCGATGGTGGAAGTGAGGGAGACGCGGGGACGCGGGGACGCGGAGACGCGGAGAGGATTCTCATGAATGGTGGTGAAATTGTTTCATCGGGACTGCCTTGGAGCCTTGTCAATGAGTTGTAGAGAGAGAACTTTAGCTAAAGGTGCACACCTATTCCATCATTAATAATCCTACCAAAAGATAATCAATAATGCAACCTTATCTCCGAAACAGGCGAGCACCTACGGTGATGCCGTAGGCAATCGCTCAAGTTGGTGCTGTAAGCGAGATCGCCTGTTGTAGAGAAAGCGAGCACCTACGGTGATGCCGTAGGCAATCGCTTTCCTCAACAGCCGGTATAAAGTATCGTTGGGTTTCACTTGCGTTGCACCCAACCTACAATCTGTAAGCGATCGCTTTCCTTGGAAAACCGTAGGGGCGTATTGCATACGCCCAACATAATGTCAACTAGAGCAATTTAGTCGTAATCCGCAAGGTTATCGATAGGGCGGGTTTTGTAGAACAGTTATTGTCGAATGGGTTAAGATTTCCCATTACCCGCCCCTACGGGTATACATAATTTGTGGAATATCCTTTGTGCCCTACCCTTCAGGAACTCCAAGGGAGAATGTGTCTTTGTGGTTATTACTTTTAAGCATTAGATTGTTTCACCGGGACTGCCTTGGAGCCTTGTTAATGAGTTGTAGAGAGAGGACTTTAGCTACAGGCGCACACCTACTCCATTATTAATTATCTTACCAAGGATATAATCAATAATGCAACCTTATCCCCGAAACAGGCGAGCACCTACGGTGATGCCGTAGGCAATCGCGCAAGTTAGTGTTGTTAGCGATCGCCTGTTGTAGAGAAAGCAATCGCTTTCCCCAACAGCCAGTACACACTCTCGTTGGGTTTCACTTGCGTTGCACCCAACCTACAACCTGTAAGCGATCTCGCCTACAGGGAAAACCGTAGGGGCGTATTGCATACGCCCAACATAATGTTAACTAGAGCAATTTAGTCGTAATCCGCAAGGTTATCGATAGGGCGGGTTTTGTACAACAGTTATCGTCGAATGCGTTAAGGTATCCCACTACCCGCCCCTACGGATACACATAATTTGTGGAATATCCTTTGTGCCCTTTGTGCCTTTGTGGTTATTACTTTCGAGCATTAGATTGTTTCACCGGGACTGCCTTGGATACTTGATTAATTAGTTGTAGAGAGATAGCTTTAGCTACAGGCGCACACCTATTCCATCATTAATAATCCTACCAAGCATATAATCAATAATGCAACCTTATCCCCGAAACAGGCGATCGCTTTCATTGGAAAACTGTAGGGGCGTATTGCATACGCCCAACATAATGTTAACTAGGCAATTTAGTCGTAATCCGCAAGGTTATCGATAGGGCGGGTTTTGTACAACAGTTATCGTCGAATGGGTTAAGATATCCCATTACCCGCCCCTACAAATGTACGGAATTTTCTGCTAATTCAAAATTGCTCTCACTCGCACCTATTTTAGCGATCGCTTACTACTGCCAGACAAGCCCCATTCGCTGTAGTATAAGTGGGAAACTGGGCAGTAAACTTTTATGAACTTGACACCAGGCACTACCATACGCAAAGGCAAATACATCCTCGACACCCAATTAGGTACAGGATTCTTTAGCCTTACCTACCGGGCAACCAGTAAGTCTGCTCAAACAGTTGTGATCAAAACCCTTGCTGAGAATTTGTGTCAGCATTCAGATTATGACCGATTTAAGCAGCAATTTCTAGAACTTGCCCAGAAGTTGAGGCACTGCCAGCATCCCTATCTAGTTTCGGTACTCGACTACTTTGAAGAAGCTGGACGCCCTTACCTAGTGATGGAATATATTCCAGGGCAGACCCTAGCGCAAATTATTCAAACTCAGGCACTGCCAGAAAGGAAAGCTCTTAAATATATTCATCAAATTGGCGATGCCCTGAGTAGTTTACACCAGTTTGGCTTACTACACCGGGACATCAAACCACAAAACATCATTTTGCGTCAAGACACTGACTACGTAGTGTTATGTGAGTTAGGGATTACCTGTGAGTTGACACCAGGGGTGATGCAAACTCATGCTAGCCTCCTATCTTCGGGATACGTACCCCCAGAACAGTATTCCCTAGAGTATCAACGTACCAAAGCAACGGATATCTATGCCCTAGCAGCCACTTTCTACTGTTTGTTGACAGGATATCCTCCGTTACCGGTAGCAGTCCGGAAGGTACTGCAAGCAGGGGGTGAGGGAAAAAAGGTGTGGGGAAACGAGTCAGCAGACGCGGAGACGCGGGGACGCGGGGACGCGGAGACCAGAAATCCCACCCAAAATTTCCTTCACCCGCAAGCAGGAGATAAGGATAGTCTTTTCCCCTCGAATTCTCAACCATCTCCCCCTCAACTCAGTCCAGAGGTGATGCAGGCAATTAGCTGTGGTTTAGCCCTAGCAGCCAACCAACGACCCCAAACTGTAGAAGCTTGGCTGGCTTTGATTCCCCTACCGAAGCGATTAAGGAGCCACAGGGATACCTCTACACCCTCACAGCTAAAATCAGACTCTTTTCACCAGGATACGTTAGTCTCCTCTTCTCCAGACACCCCAACCAAACAAGTACCCAAAGCAGTTGTTTTTAAGCTACCCCAGATCAAATCGCCCCTAAAAGCACTATTCATGACTAGTGCGATCGCGGCATCAGTAGGGTTAGGATTTGGTTTTGCCCTGCGGTTTAATCGCCCTGATCTACCAGGTTCAACGATTTTGCATACAGAGCAATCCTTTCCTCCTCGCAGCGATTGGCCCGTATCAGAACCCTCCCTGTGAGTTTAGGTGTTAGGTGTTAGGTTGTTGGGTAGTAAGTTTTAGATATCTCCCTTATCTCCCTTGTCTCCCCCATTCCCAATTCCCAATTCTCCATTCCCTCCTCCCTACCCGCATTTGTAACAGTTACGTTATAAA
>JAAHGR010000706.1 GCA_010672425.1 Symploca sp. SIO2E6 | reverse complement strand
TTTCTTCTACCACTACATACTGGTTTTGAATAGCACTAAAAGGCACACTATCCAAATCTTCATCCCCAGGTTGTAACCGCGAACCCTGGATGTGATGGGTACGAGGATATTTATAGATTTGTTCCATGATTTTGACCTCGATATCTGGCAATCATACCAAATCCGGTTTAGATACCCCCGTTTTGAAGAAACCGCGAAACTTGCTCTGAGACGTTGCATGCAACGTCTCTACAGGGTGGGATATAAAGGGTTTGTGTATACCGGATTTGGTATCAAATAGCTACGCGGCGAATTGAGACGCGCCGGTTTATTATCTCAGATGCTTTGATCTGAGACCTTTTGAAGTGTATTTGAATGAGACGAGGAACTACATCTGCCTTTACCGTTTAGTCTTTAATGGTGTTTTTCTTATGGTATAGCATAACTGAACTCTCATACAGTTTGACCCCTTTGAGCCTTCAATTTACGTAACCTAGGTTGGGGGTCGTGATAGCGTAACCCAACATACCGATGCACACTCTCGTTGGGTTTCACTTCTTTCCACCCAACCTACAGCAATCTACCCCGGAGCCATCTCAACACTCAACTGAATCCTTGTTTGGTTGCCTGAAGGGACGAGTGACTATTTTAGGCGATATTGTTGAGCCAATTGAAGATGCTGGTTGGGAACTCTTAGCATGACTCATCTTATTGAAGAGCTTTAAATACTTTGCCGTAGGGTAGGCATTGTCAAAAATTTCAACAGCTGCGATCTGATCCGGTAGCAATGCCCACCTCAACCTTCACAAAAATCATGTTTGCCTAATCCAGATTGGTGGGGAAAATGGGCAATTTATTCAGTTTAATTGTTAAAGGTTTTCAACTTGTCAACCCTAGCAAGATATGCGATCACACTGGAACTAGCAAGGAATTGTTAGACTATAAAATGACTGATACAGCGCTTTGCGCTGTAATGAAGTACGCTTTTCCGGAAGTCCCCCTTATTAAGGGGGATTTAGGGGGATCAAGACTGTACCGCATAGCAGAGCAAACTGCTGTATTTATACACTGAAGGGTTATTATGACGATAATTGATCGCTTTGCCACCATTTTCTTCTCAGAGAAAGATAGTATTGCCAAAGCAATTATTCATAGCGTAGCGGTTGAAGCAGGTATGGTTGGTCTTGCAACAGCACAGATCCCTGGAGATCGTTTTGTACTTGGCGGTATGCAGATAGATATGGTGCAGCGCTTAGCGAAAGTTTATGAGAAACGTCTGGATCGAGCCGGAGCAGTTGCTATTGCAAAAGCAGCGTTGGCAATGGCTATTGGACCAGAAGCAGTTAATCAAGTGATCAAGTATGTTCCAGGTATAGGAAATATAGCTAATATGACTGTAGCAGGTTCGATTACTGAGGCTAAGCGATCGCACTAAAATCTGGAATTAGCTTAAACTGGGATGTAGAGATAATAATCCTACTCAAATATCGTATGTTTTGCCCATAAATCCCATGAACGGCTCAACCTCTTCCCGTTGTTATCCTGCTTTATTCCTGAGCTCCTTGGCAACAGGTATGTTATTAGTTAGCTGTGGTTCTGCTGTAGACATGGCAGAGCAGGCAACGTTGGATGCTCCATCTAATTCCTTACCAGAGTCATCGTCAGTTGCCGAAAAATCTTTGGCAAGGGCTGAGACTGATGATAATATACCATCTTCTCAAACATCTCAACCTCCTCAGGCTGCCCCTCAACTCGCAAAAACTGCCGCAATTTCCCTGGAAGTCAAATCTATTGAAGAAACTCTGAAAACTATTTCGCAACTGGTTAAACAACAACAAGGAGATATCCTCAGACTTGAAGATAATAGTAGCCGTCGCCGGGAAGCGTCTATGGAAATCCGGGTTCCCCAAGACCGATTGGAAACTACCCTTGATGCTTTAGCAGATCTAGGAACTGTCGAAAGTCGCTCCATTACTGCCGAAGATGTTAGCAATCAACTGGTAGATGTCCAAGCTAGACTGCGTAATTTGCGCAAAACGGAAGACTCCCTACTCAAAATCATGGATCGTGCTGGCTCGATGTCGGATACCCTCAAAGTTGCTCAAGAATTGAGCAATATTAGACAATCTATTGAGCAAATCGATGCTCAACTGAAAAATTTGACTAACCGGGTTGCTTACTCTACCATTACCCTCAATTTACAATCTTCAACTGCTACTAGCTCTCAACCAGCTATTGGTTCCCAACTTCAGGATAGCTGGAGCAATGCTACCCAATCGGTATCTGACTTCACTAAGGGCCTACTCAGTTTAGGTATTTGGCTGATAGCATACAGTCCTTATTTCTTGTTGATAGCAGGGATAGTTTACTTGAGCTACTTCCGTCGGCACAATCAGGGGAACAGGCAATAGGAAACGAAGGAACAGCTTAATATCATGTTCAGTTGATCACTTACACTTTGGTGGCAATAAGGCTCCAAGGCTCCAAGGCTCCAAGGGAAGAAAGAAGGTTGCAAGGTATAAGGGAATTATAACTGTTGATCCTTTCCTTGATATAATACCTAACAAAGCACAAGATTCCGTCGGGGCGGGTTTTGTTCAATTATCGTTGATGAGCCAAGATTTTGGTGAACCCGCCCCTACATAGCTTCCAATAGGCAATTTTCAAACTCTGTGCTCAGTCCAATTCTGATCGCAGTTAATGTTGACCTCAGAGGTTCAACTTGGCAGACAGATTTCAGTGGTGCTATCTTTGAATAAGTTGACTTGCGAGGAGTGGAATATGTGGACGCACCTAAGGTGTTAGATTTTCCCACTTTGCTATAGGTTAAATTTAGAATTTTCAATTGATGAAACGAATATTTTTAACGATTGCGGCTCTCGCCTGGTTGGGCTTGGTCTTCTTCACTCCCTATGCCGTTGCTTTGAACTTACCAAAATGCGTCCTAACGGATTGCAATTGCAGTGATTTTGCCACGCAGCCTGAAGCACAAGCGGTGTTTGATCTTTTTGTCGAAGATTTCTTCCAACTTGATAAGGATAGCGATGGACGTGTTTGCACCAGTCTTCCTAGTTCGCTTAATACTAAAAGAGGGGAGCCTGAAGTGAGTGAACTTGCTCAACCTAAGTTATCTTCGGAATTGTTGTTAAAAAAACAAATTAAATTTGGTAATCCCAGTGATGCTGATACCGATCTCAATAATTATCTAATCCCCAAGGAGCAGTTTGTAATTTCCTACAATTGTTCGAGAAATCTTGCTAATTGGGTATCCTGGATGGTGGATGCAAGCTACCTGGGAGAAGTCGAACGTGCAAATGACTTCCGTCGAGATCCTGATGTACCCTGTTATCGGGTCACGCCAAGAGACTACACAAGGAGTGGTTATGATCGTGGGCACATTGCTCCTAGTGCGGATCGAGATAGTAGTAAGGAAGACAACAGCGCGACTTTTTTGATGTCTAATATGATGCCCCAAAGTCCCTCGAATAATAGGGAGGTTTGGCGGGAACTGGAAAATTATGAACGGGAGTTGGTTGAGTTAGGTAATGAAGCGGTTTACATCGTGGCAGGTCCTTTGGGTAATGCTGGTACTATCAAGAATGGTGTTGTCATTCCAGAGAGTACATGGAAGGTGATTTTGGTTGTTGGTGCTGATGGTACTCCCACTGAAACTATTGCTGTTAATATTCCTAATAACGAGTCGGTGAAGCACACAGACTGGCAGGATTATCTCACGACTGTTGATGAAATTGAAGCGTTAACAGGCTATGACTTCTTTGAGGAACTGCCTGATGAAATTGAGACAGTTCTTGAGAGTAGAGTAATGAGTAAATAAGAATGTAGAATTTAGAATGTAGAATTTATAAAAAATCAATATCTTCAACCATTGATCAGAGAGATTTTAGATTTTAGATTTTAGATTTTAGATTTTAGAATAAAACGGTCACAA
>JAAHGR010000705.1 GCA_010672425.1 Symploca sp. SIO2E6 | reverse complement strand
TGTTTCCTCTGGTCTCGGTGGACGCCGTGGTGGCGGTGGACGCCGTGGTGGCGGTGGACGCCGTGGTGGCAGTGGACGCCGTGGTGGCGGTGGACGCCGTGGTGGTGGCCGTCGCAATGTATAAGAAACCTCTGCTCAGAGTTAATCTCTGTTAACTGGTAGTTCATCGCATTAGTGTTGACAACCATCTCCATCCAAAAAACCGATGCCGATGCTGATTTTGGATTGAGATTATCCCTGAGCATTAATCCGACAGACCACTAGATTCACCCCTGGAGTGTACCTAGCTGCAACTAGGTACCTCCCCTCAGAGAGGATTGCATGATCATCGACTCCCGTGAGTGTTATCTACCTTAAATTATGTGAACTGATTATTTAAGCACTTATCTATGAGTGCATTCAGCATCAGCTGAATTGTTGTTTACTTCGGAGAAGCCAAAATGTTGAAGACTTGGAATACCCCCCAATTGACTGTTCAAGGTTCTGTTGAGGAACTGACCCAAGGTTATCGTGGTGGGCGCGATGTTTCCTCTGGTCTCGGTGGACGCCGTGGTGGCGGTGGACGCCGTGGTGGCGGTGGACGCCGTGGTGGTGGTGGACGCCGTGGTGGCGGTGGACGCCGTGGTGGTGGCCGTCGCAACGTATAAGAAACCTCTGCTCAGAGTTAACCTCTGTGAACTAGTGGTTGATCGCATTAGTGTTGACAACCATCTCCATCCAGAAAACCGATGCCGATGCTGATTTTGGATTGAGATGAACCCTGAGCATTCATCTGACGACCACTAGAACCACCCCTGGAGTGTACCTAGCTGCAACTAGGTACTTCCCCTAGTTTGTCATTATACCTTTTCTTTTTAAAGATTGAAAGTGTTTTCCTATTTCGCTTATGGTTTAGGTATCCATTCTGAATTACCTATACCAGAATTTATTCCTGCACCAGTAGAGTGTGATGTTACTCTCTACATCGAAAAAGACTCCACACCTAGTGACTATCTACTAGAGGATGAGATTGAAGAGCCTTGGTCTTTTGACTTAACTCGTGAGGAGGCATTTTTCTACGTTAAAGATATCGGTGTTTTTATCGTCGAAGAAGGCAAAAATATTATAGTTGTTCCTGCTCCCGATGTTTCCGAGCAACTCCTACGATTACATATAGTGGGAAATATCATGTCCTTAGTTCTCTATCTGCGAGGACTATTGGTACTCCATGCCAGTGTAGTTAATATTAATGGAGGAGCTGTTGCCTTCTTGGGAGAATCAGGTCAAGGGAAATCTTCTACTGCCGCTGCGTTTCACAAACATGGGTACAGGATTATTACTGATGATGTTGCCCCTGTCACCTTAGACCAAAAACCAATTACCATCACCCCTGGATTTCCTCAGATTAAACTGGGTCGAGAAACTGCTGCTATTTTAGGATGTGATTTTGACTCCCTGCACATACTACACCCTTCCTACCCAAAACGGGGGTATCGCCTCGGCCAAGACTTTCCTCAAACCCCTCTGCCCATCCGGGGTATTTATGTACTTACCTATGATGATGAGTTTGGGGTGGAACCGCTAACACCCCAGGAAGCAGTGATTGAACTGTCCCGTTATGCTCATCCTGAAACCTTATTTTACTCACGAGACCCTGCCCACTTTCTCCAGTGCACAGCTCTAGCTAAGGAATGTACTCTCTACCGTCTCAAAAGACCCCGGAATCTTAACTTATTGCCTGAATTAGTTAAGCAGGTGGAACAACACCTGAGCAACAATCTACAACTGGTAACAGCTTGAAAGCCCTCCAGGGGGGAGTAATGAGTTATGAGTAATGAGTAATGAGTAATGAGTAATGAGTAATGAGTTATGAGTTATGAGTTATGAGTTATGAGTTATGAGTTATGAGCAGTAGTTGGACTTCAGTCCAAAAAGAAGAAGAGAAATAACTTCTTCCCTGCTTTCAGATTCAATTATTTTTCCGGGTAAATTACGACTATGCCAGTAGGCAAGATCTTAAACATTCAACTACAGGAAACTTTACATTTTTTGCCGGCTTTGCGCCTTGTCTGGCAAAGCACTCCTGTTTGGACAATGGCGCGTGTTGTGCTCTTAATTATTCAGGGGGTTTTGCCCTTAGGCTCTCTGTATTTAACTAAACTTTTAGTAGATACAATAACCGATAGCTTCACTATTGCTGATAAAACAATTGTTATCCGTGAAGTTACGCTTCTCGTTGTCCTTGCAGGTGGAGTTGTCCTGTTAACTACCCTATCTACCTCCCTAGCAGATCTCGTCAGTACTGCCCAATCCCAACGAGTCACCGATTATATGCAGGGTATTGTTCAGGCTAAATCGATTGAAGTAGACCTTGAGTACTACGAAGATTCCCAATACCACGATACCTTGCAAAGGGCTCAAGAAGAAGCCCCTTTCCGACCTACCCAAATCCTGGAGGGTTTAGCACAACTTGCTCAGAACAGCATTTCTTTGGTAGTAATGGTTGGTTTACTACTCTCACTCCACTGGGGAATTGCTGGGATCTTATTTGTAGGTGCCATTCCCGCTGTATTGGTGCGGATTAAATATGCTCAAATCACCTATCATTGGGAACGTGAGCGAACAGAACTAGGGCGCAAAGCTGGGTACTTTGATTGGCTAATCACTGACAGTACTATTGCCAAAGAAATCCGTTTGTTTAATCTAGGGTCTTTGTTCAGTCAAAGGTTTCGCCAGCTACGAGAGCAACTCTATCAAGAAAAATTAAAAATCCACACTAAGCTCTTTTTTACTTACTTAACGGCACAAGCATTAGCAGGAATTTTATTGTTTGCTGCCTATGGCTTGATCATCTATCAAACTATCCAAGGAACCCTCAGTCTAGGAGACTTAGTACTTTACCACCAAGCATTGCAACGGGGACAGAATGACCTTAAGGGATTCTTGGCCAACTTATCTGGACTCTATGAAGATAACTTATTTTTGGCAGACCTTTACGAATTCCTCGAACTCAAACCCAAAATCATTGATCCTCAACATCCCAAAACCATTCCCCAACCGATGCAAACTGGCATTGTTTTTAACAATGTTAGTTTCCAATATAGTGGCACTACCCGGCAAGCCCTTAAGGATATCAACTTTTCCATTCGACCTGGAGAAACCATTGCCTTAGTCGGAGAAAATGGTTCCGGTAAAACCACACTTATCAAACTTCTTTGCCGCTTATATAGTCCCACTAGTGGAAGTATTACTATGGATGGCATTGATTTAGGGAAATTTGAAATTGCTGCCCTACGTCGCCAAATCAGTGTTATCTTCCAAGACTATGTCCAGTACGATCTCAGTGCCCAAGACAATATTTGGTTAGGCAATATTGATCTACCACCAACTAATGAAAGCATCGCTGCTGCTGCTAGTTGTTCAGGTGCAGATGCAGTGATTAATAGTTTACCTCAAGGGTATGACACCATTCTTGGCACCTGGTTTGAAGATGGGGAAGAACTAAGTATTGGTCAATGGCAAAAAGTTGCCCTAGCCAGGGCATTTTTAAGAGACTCCCAGATCATTGTTTTGGACGAACCTACCAGTGCCATGGATCCTAAGGCGGAATACGAGGTTTTCAAACAATTTCGCCAACTGATTAAAGACCAGGCTGCTATCCTGATTACCCATCGTTTATCTACCGTCAAAATGGCTGATCACATTTATGTCATGGATAACGGCACAATTGTTGAAAATGGTACCCATGAAGAACTCATGGAACTTGGAGGTACTTATGCAAATTTGTTTGAAATTCAAGCAAAAAATTATCGCTGAAAGCGGCGGTAAGTATATTTATTCCAGGGATGAGAGAGATGGCTGCCCGCCGCTTTGTCATTGGTCATTGGTCATTGGTCATTTGTTATTAGTCAAAGCTGAGAGCTAATAGCTAATAATTGCAAAATCTAACCTTCAAAAT
>JAAHGR010000704.1 GCA_010672425.1 Symploca sp. SIO2E6 | reverse complement strand
CTTGATAGGTCGTATCGCTAAAACAAGAATGCTCATCTTCTTGTTTTAGCGATACGACCTATCAAGACTTTGTATTTAATGCTCAAGGTATTTACAATGTTTACCTGAGCCAATATGAAGGCTATGACGGTCGTGGGTTTGATCAACTGTTGGCACAACTGAACCCCGCCCTCAATCAAAAAATGATGGCAGCACTCAATAATACCAAAGTAGCGATCGCTCAGATTAATCAGCCCTTTGACCAGGTTTTAGCATCCCAAAAGAAAAGTCCTGAACGGGAAGAGGTCGAAGTTGCGATCGAGGCCCTCGAAGACCAAGCAGAAATCTTTCAAGAACTTGGTGCAGTCCTTGGAGTGGAGGTAGAAATCTTGGCAGAATGATCGTTAAACGCCCATTGCTAGCTTTGGTTGCCATTTTTACCGCCATTGTTATTGTTGTCTCCCCAAAGGTTGGGAGTACAGAAGAGCCTCTTCTTAATAGCAATCGGACGGCTCTTTCTGGTGGTGATCAAGCAACGGTTTTTAAAATTACGAAAACGGCTTTCGCTCAACCTATTAAGAACCTAGATCGGCACAGGCGACGAGTTTTCACCTTTGGAGATCATTTGTTTAACACCAAATGGGTGGAAGCACCAAGTTCGGTATCGACTTTAGATGGACTCGGACCATTATTTAATCGGAGTTCCTGTGCTGGCTGCCATGTTCGAGATGGTAGGGGTCGGCCTCCGCTACCTCATGAGGACCGAATGCTTTCTAAACTGATTCGTTTGAGTATTCCTGGCGAGGACAACCACGGTGGTCCTTTACCTCATCCCATCTACGGAGGACAGTTTCAAGAACAAGGGATTTTGGGTGTTGCTGCTGAGGGTAAAACTCAGATTACATGGCAGGAGAAAGCAGGAAAGTTTACCGATGGAACTCCCTTTAGTTTGCGCTATCCAAGTTATCAATTTACAGATTTAGCCTATGGGTCTTTAGGAGATGATATTCTGTTTTCTCCACGAGTTGCACCTGTGGTTTTTGGTCTTGCTTTGCTAGAGAATATTCCCGAAGCCGATATTTTGAGCCATGCTGATCCTAAGGATAGCGATGGTGACGGTATATCGGGGCGTCCCAATTATGTTTGGGACCTAGAGCAACAAACCCGAAGTATTGGTCGTTTTGGCTGGAAAGCTAACCAACCCAATCTCAAACAGCAAGTTGCTGCTGCATTTAATGGTGATATTGGTTTAACTACAACGGTTTTTTCTAATTCTAATTGTAGCGAAGGTCAATCCCAATGTCAAGAAGAAGCAACCTTTGGTGAGCAACCGGAAGTCAGCGATGAATTTTTAGATAAACTGACGACCTATGTTGGCTTACTGGCGGTTCCTGCAAGGCGCAATTTAGAAGGCAAGCAAGAACAGTTAGGGGAACGTCTTTTTTATCAAGCCCAATGTGCTTCCTGTCATGTACCCCAACAGGTTACGGGAACGGCTTCTCCCCATCCTGAATACAACAGTAAAGTCATTTACCCTTATACCGATTTGCTGTTGCACGACATGGGGGAAGAGTTGGCTGACAATCGTCCTGATTTTGAGGCTAATGGTCAAGAATGGCGAACTCCGCCGCTGTGGGGCATTGGTCTAGTCAAAAATGTGAACAAGCATACGTTTTTTCTGCATGATGGTCGAGCTCGCAATCTGATGGAAGCTATTCTCTGGCATGGTGGTGAAGCTCAAGCATCAACAGAATTTGTGCAGAAACTCTCCTCCGAAGAGCGAGAGGCACTAGTAACGTTTCTTGAATCACTGTGATGCAAAAGGCAGAGGGCTCCAAGGCAGAGGGCTCCAAGGGAAAAGATTGACAAGCAAAGGTTTGCTGCATTTTGCATTGTCCTAATCGCCTTGGCAACTGCTATATCTAAGCTTTTGCTTGTCTGGATAGCGCGTTTTGTGATAATGATTATTGTTATCAAAGTGAGAACCATAATCATTATCAGTAAAATCCAAGGTTCAATAGCTTTCAATTTCTGAACCTGTATAGGAGTGTGAGGAGAAAAAAAATGTTTCAAATGTTCTACAAATCCGGACTGTTTAGCTCAGTGATGTGGGGAGCAATGCTCTTGATGGGAGCCAAGGCGATGGCTGCTGAAACAATGTCTGTTGTTGAGGAGTTGACAATAGTACCACTTTCTGAAACTAACCAGCAGCCAGCAGTGTCGAGCTCCATAGAAGAGCAAGAACCTGCATTAATGGCTCAAATACCAGCAGATGGCAGTGAAACCAACTTATTAGAGCAAATCAAAGACTACAACAGAAGTGGTCGTAACTCCTTTGGTCAAGTCACTAGTGTCAACGATCTGCTTGACGTTTCCCCTGGAGATTGGGCTTATGATGCACTGCGGGAGCTAGTAGAAGAATATAAATGTATTGTCGGATATCCTGACCGCACCTTCCGGGGTAATCGACCAACAACACGCTACGAATTTGCCGCTGGTTTGAGAGCCTGCTTAGATCGTATTCAGGAATTAATTGCCGCTGGTGGTAGTGTCACGGAAGAAGACTTAGAAAAACTACGCACCCTGATTCAGCAATTTGACGCTGAATTAGCAGTATTAGGCACAAGGGTAGATAACCTAGATTCACGGGTAGCGTTCCTCGAAGATCATCAATTCTCTACCACTACTAAGCTCGAAGGTCAAGTGATTTTTGGCTTGGCAAGTGTGCTCACAGGAGATGATGCTAATGGCAATGAAATTGATGAAGTACCAGTTTTAGGTAACAGGGTGCGCTTGGAGTTAAACACTAGCTTTACTGGGGATGATTTGCTGTTTACTCGACTCTCCGCTGGCAATTTTCCCGAATTTCGTGATGTAACAGGAACCTTCGAGGGTGAGATTGGTTTTGCTCAGCCTGAGGGTAACGATGTTCGTTTAGAAGTCCTTTACTACAGTTTTCCGATCGGCGAAAATACTCAAGGGATAGTCATGGCTAGTGGAGGAGCAGCAGATGACTTTGCTAGTACCGTTAACCTCCTAGACGGAGATGGTGCCGAAGGATCTGTATCCGCATTTGGAACCCGCAACCCCATCTATTTCCCTGTGGGAGATGTGGGAGCTGCTGTCACCACTCAACTGGGGGATGTCTTTGAGTTAAGTTTAGGCTATTTGGCAGGTGATGCTAGTAATCCAGCGGAAGGAAATGGTTTATTTGATGGCTCTTACAGTGCCTTAGGACAATTGGTAATCAGTCCCATTGAAGGCTTGGACATTGGTTTGACCTACATTCATGGCTATAATCAGCTGGATACTGAAACTGGTAGTAATCTTTCTAACTTCCGAGGATTGGTTGAGGGGTTGACTGGGCGCAAAGTGTCTACTTCCAGTAATTCCTACGGTATAGAACTATCTTGGCAGTTAAGTCAAAATATTGTAGTTGGCGGTTGGGGTGGCTATACCAACGCCCGCACCCTTTCCACCGCTGGAGATCAAATCAACCGTGGTTCTCTCGATATTTGGAATTGGGCAGCTACCCTCGGTTTCCCTGACTTGGGCAAAGAAGGTAATCTAGGAGGCATTATTGTGGGTATGGAGCCAAGAGTAACTGACTCTAACATTATTCTGCCCGGAGGTATTGCGAATGAAGATGATGATACTTCCTTACATATTGAGGCTTTTTACCAGTATCAGATTACCGATAATATTGCCATCACGCCGGGGATTATTTGGCTTACTGCCCCCAACCACAACGATAATAACGATGATCTGGTGATTGGTACGATTAGAGCTACCTTTAGTTTCTAGAACAACGATTTAGTAATCCTAGAAACCGGGTTTCTCTTGTCAGAGCCTTGCTCTCTCGTTGATAGCCTCACCTCCACACCCGGTTTCTTGCTTCTACTTGACCGCCGCTATTACTTGTTACTTGTTACTTGTTACTTGTTACTTGTTACTTGTTACTTATTCAGCA
>JAAHGR010000703.1 GCA_010672425.1 Symploca sp. SIO2E6 | reverse complement strand
TTTGAGCCTTAAGCTCAGCGATTGGGGTTGTCTTTAAATCTATTTCATCAGCCTTTGAACAATCTAAGACAGGGTTAAAAGTAGGATCAGTTATAACTTTGGTAGCCTTAGTAGGTAATGTTGCACTGCTTGATAACGCCAGTACAACTTCATGGGCATGGCTTTGTTTGGTGGAAGCGAATAGTTTAGTTGTTGTTGTGGTCATGGTTAATTCTCCATTAATGAGATAAGAAGTACAAAAAAACGGGAGTTGGTTTAGCCAAGGAAGGAAGACAAACCAGAGAGATTTTAGATTTTGGATTTTGGATTTTAGATTGAAAAATTAAAACCGTCACAAGCCCCTAAATAGATTTATGGAATAAATCTAAAACCTCCAATCTTTTAATAGATTTATGGGGTAAATCTAAAATCTAAAATCTTCAATCTTCAATCTTCAATTTCTTGACAGGACTAAGTTGTAACCACCCCTCCCGTAAAACCTGAGGCCGAAACTTAGCTTCATAGGTTAGGGGTTCGATCGCTTGGGTCTGAATCTGGAAAAAACGTTCTAGGTCTTGGCGCTTAGTGCCAAACTTGCTAACTTCAGAGCCGGATGCTGGGTCTTTAAACAACAAATCCAGGGTTGCTCCCAACTGTTTGGCATCATAGAGTGCCTGTACTGGTTCTCCTGGCAGCGCCGTCAGCAAGCCGCTACTTAGTAAGGCTTTCCAGAGAGCCAAACCTCCTTGAGGAAAGGCTTGGAACAACAGATCCCGCTCGATCCTGGGGGTGTGAGTTAGGGTAGACCATTGCTCGGCCTCTCGGGCAACCCAAGACCATTGCCAGCCGCTGAGGCGCGGCAAGTTGATCTGTAAGCGATCGCGAGCCGTGAGCAGGGGAGCAGTCAAAAAGGTTACCTCGATCGCCCGTAAAGCAGGCAATACCTGATCCGTGGGAATGAGCAACTCCTTGGTGGGCACAATGGCACTGGTGACATGTAAACTGCCACGCACATCCATTAGTACCGAAACGGTTTTCGGGTCGTCGTTTAAGGCTAACCAGAGATTGTTCGCCCCATCTTGGCGACGATAAACCCGAATCGGGTCACTCTGGTCATCATTGGGCAAATGGTCACTTTGGGGAGCATAGAAGGTATGGCTCAACTCCCCCCTAGGGTTTTGAGTCCAATAGCCTACCACCCCATCTTGAAAGCGATGATGTTCCCCTAAACGAACTGGAAAGCGAACGGTTTCAAACCCTTGGGTCTTGGGTGCAGTTTCACCCAAGGTTTGCTTTACTGACCCTTGAGCCTTGCCCTTGGCTTCGGCTAAGCTTTGGGTAAAGGCGGTCAAACTTTGTTCAACAGCAGGAGGTTCTTGTAACTCAAGGGAAAGGGCAACCCGAACCAGGGCTAAAGGCCGACCGATGAACAGAGCGAGGGAGGGAGACTGGTCAAAATTATCTGGGTCGATGTACTCCAGCGCTGTTTCTAGGGTATCGACAAACTTGGGAATGAATGTCTCACCGGCATCTGCCACAGCTTGGTCTCGGAGCCAGACTACCATCCGCCGCAAGTGGGGATTGGGGATATCTTCAGGGATGACAATGCTGTGGGAACCGGGTTTAGGACGCCACTGTCCTGTTTGATCTAAAGATCCTAAAGCACTCCCATCCTGATTATAGATCATTAAGCGAGCATCTAACATATTGGGCAACACCCAACCACAAATTGGGCTAGAGGCAGGATGGCTATTCCATTCCTGTTGCTCGGGATTGGAAGTAAGGGAAGTTTTGGGTGGCATGGCAATTCCCCGCGTCCCCGCGTCTCCCCATCCCCGCGTCTCCCCATCCCCGCGTCCCCGCGTCTGCACAGGATCAGCATCCAACCAACGGACATTTAAGCGAGCAGGCTGAACCAACCGAGGAGGCAAACAAATAGGTAAAGTTGCCGACGATCGCATTTGCTCTGTAGTCCGCACCAGATCCGTATTCAAATCGTGATATTGACCAAATGTATCTACCAAACGCAGACGCTCTAGATTAAAATGGCCGCTGCGAATGGGAGTGAAGGGACTATTGGGTAAAGGGGCCAGGGTTTGGCGTCCCACTAAACGTTTAATCGTCAGCTCAGAGAAGGCGCGATAGGGGGCAAAACCGAGGGGATCTGCCACCGGCAGTTGCCAAGCTGTCTGTTTGGAGAGCAGTGCATTGTTAAAGCCATTTAAGGTAACGGTTAATAACCCTGGATTGTTAATTAGGGTTTGCCAACTGTCTAAGGCCACCAATCGGGGGTCAACCCAGTCGTGGCTTTGTTGATCTAGACCTTTAAATTGAGTCCTCTGCAAATCCCGGAGCGAGTCTAGAGCCGAATCCTCTAAATGCCAGAGGAGTTGCGCCATCTGCTGGGGATTGAAGTGATGTAGAGCCGCTAACTGACTCAGGGACTCAATCGGCTGGATTTCACGAGCCTTAAGAATATCAGCGGTGGCTGGATCACTGAGTTGGATCGCCGAGAGTTGAGCTTGTGAAGCACGATTGACAATGGAGAGAATCGCCGAAGCCAAACCCCCTCCATCCGGCAACCCCATCACCAGGGGACGCCAGAGTACATTCTGGCGATAATCCGCATCACCTGCCCTTTCGCCAGCAATATAGCCCAGTGCATCTGCATAGCGCAGGATAACTGCGATCCGTTGGGGGGTCAATAAAGAATAATCACCGCTGCTATCATACGAAGGAGTCAGCCTTGCTTTAACTTGGCCAATAAAGGTAGTGGTGTCGGCTTCTGAAAGACCCAGTAAGTAGGGTAATACCTTGTTAGATGAGGCGGCAGTTCCCGCGACAATCAGCAGAGGACTGAGTTTTGACTTGAGACCGGTTTCTGTCCATAATTTCGATTGATAATCATCGAGAAAATTATTAATCCCTGTCACTAAGGGAAAGGATACAGAAGCACTAGGCCGAATTCCATAGAGGCTGGTGGGATGGACTGAACCCATGGTTTTAAGGTCATTAGCGATCGCCTCTAAGTCATCTTCGGATCGTTTATTTACCAACCAATGACGAACCGCCCCAGAGTGACTCCTTAAATGTTGTTTTTGATCGGCTGGTGCGATCTTATGGCGAGTAAAATACTCTTCTAAACTATTAATTAAATAAGCTGCGATCGCTTGATCCATCACCCCCCCCGCATAGTCTAACAGGAGGCTATTGCCGGTAAAGCTGATCGTCCGTTCCGGAGCATTGGCTGGCAATTTATCCTCCCCTAGTTCTGCATCTATCTCAGCTAAATGCCAATGGTCCTTAATCTCATCCGGTTGATAGGGTAAATCTGGATGCTGACGATAGGCAGGGGGACGCACAGTAGCAAGATTAGCCTGCCATTCCAACAAAAAGGGATGGGCTTGTCCAGATCCCCCAGAGCGATAATAGGGACCAAGTAAGGGTTCGATCTCCTGACGCAACTGCTGTTGCAACGGCTCAAGCTGAGACAGCAGGGATGAATCGTTCCTGTGGTCTGCCTGGAGATTGTCCGGGGGAAAAGCGATATTGCTGACCACAGGACAAAGCAAACGCTTATCTTCCCTCAAACGACCATCTTGTCCATAGCGATCGCTTGGACTCAAATGACTTAATAACACCACCGGGTCATTCGGTGACCAAAACCGAGGTCCTACGGTGTAATCAAGAGTCCATTGATTTTTATGATTGGGAACAGCTTGGGCTTGATTATGGCTATTGAGATCCTTACACAGCTGAGTTACAGCAGCTTGTAACTGACTCGCCAAAGATTGGCTGCTAGACCCGGTAATATCAATAGACCAGTAACAATGCCAACAGTCTGGGGTTTGTGGCATTGCAGCAGACTGATTTTCGTACTTATGTACCAACCCGGTAGCCATAACCGCCTGTTGCAGGGGTTTAATATCCTGCTCCTTAATATAAGCAATCATCAAGTCCACCTCAGGAGACAAGCGGAA
>JAAHGR010000702.1 GCA_010672425.1 Symploca sp. SIO2E6 | reverse complement strand
AGATCCCGTCTGCCCGACGGTACGCTGTTTATTCCTTTGAGCAAAATAAGTTTGGCAGCATTATGGTCACGGTGCATAACTGTTCCACAACTATGACATCTATGGGTACGAGTAGACAAAGATTTTTTAACCCGTGTACCACACACAGAACAATCAGTAGATGTGTAGTGGGGTGCAACTGCTATTGCCCAAGTATCAAAAACTTTGGCATAGTAGTCAATCCAATCAGTGAACAGTGACCATGATACATCGCTAATAGATTTAGCTAAATGATGGTTCTTCACCATATTCTTTACCTGCAAGTCCGGGCTACGCCCCGCTTCGCTAACATAAACTACCAAGTCGTTAGACTGGACAAGCGCTCTTGCTGTTTTGACGGCAAAATCTTTACGCTGTTTACTTACCTTGAGGTGTTTTTTGGCCAACTTCTGTACTGCTTTGCGGCGGTTAGAAGAACCTTTTTTTCGTTGAGAAACCCGACGTTGTTTACGTTTTAAAGATTTTTCAGCCTTACGCAATAGCCGAGGATTATCAACAGTGTTACCATTAGAATCAGTGTAGAAAAATTCAAGTCCGACATCAATTCCTACTTGGTGACCACAATGTTGATGTGGTTCCTTCCGTTCTACATCAACGCAAAATTGACAATAATAGCCATCTGCTCGTTCAATAATTCGGACACGCTTAATCTGCTTTACCGAGTAGAAACTGAGGTCACGAGTACCAACAAGTTTCAACTTACCCGCCTTAAAACCATCAGTAAATGTGATGTGTTTTTTATCAGCAGAAAGTTTCCATCCTGAGGTCTTGTACTCTACCGAATGTCCGCGTTTTTTAAATCTTGGGAATCCTTTTTTCCCTGGTTTATTAGTTTGGCAATTGTCATAAAAGCGTTTAATTGACAACCAGGCTCTATCAGCAGAAGCTTGACGAGCCATAGAATTGAGCTTATGGGCTTTCCTCAAATTCTTTGGCTAAGACAGCACAAAGTTTTTGGAGGTCGTTTTTGCCAACATTTTTGTTGTCCATCCAATGCCTGAGAGCCTTGTTACGAATAAACAAAGCAGTTCTAATAGCTTCATCTATTAAATTGTACTGATATTGCTTACCTTTTAACTTGGCTTCTAAAACTAACATCGGCTCGACCTGTTGACGATAAATAAAATCTAGTACAATATGGTTATAAGTGCAAGCTATAATTTCTATGTGCTTCCAGAAAATGTGGCGCTATAACTATTTCTGCAGAACTAAGTAGACTGCACCAATGAGGTGCTACGCATTCATCCCACACATAGAAGGAGTGGGCTTTCTGCTTCAATTACTGTAAAAGATATCTCCCTCACGGTCATATTCAAAGGTTAATTTTGCTTCCATATCACTATTAGATGACAGGCAGGATGCCTGTTCCACGGGGGACTACTGACAGGCAGGATGCCTGTTCCACGGGAAACTTTGGATGCATTTTAGCTCAACTAAGGTTCAAGCAGTGATTATCCAGATGGTCTCATTATCTGTTTCCAGCATGTACCTGATTCATTTGGTAGAAATTTTCAGTTATATATAGGCGCACACCCTCTACCATTATAAAATATAGCACAAAATCCTGTGCTAATGCAACATCTCCCTCAGCATATTTAAGCGATCGCAATCTATGATAGGAGTTGATACCAATAATCAGTCATCGAAACCAGCGTTATGCCGTAGTGTTAGCGTCTCGCTCACGATCCTTTTGCCAGATTATGCGATCCTTCAACTCCTGAAGTAATTCACTACTGAATTGGGGTATTAAGAGGTATTATCTCTATTGACTTGATTAAGTACTAGATGGAACAGTAAATGACATCTGATACAAATCTAGGTGCATTTACCCTGCTTTATTTGGTTTTTGGAGCCCTTGAGATGTCATCCTCTAAAAAAGAAAAAAAACGAGATCAGCGTCTATTTGCTGCTCTATTGGTACTTAATGGTGTAAGCGGTTCAACGACTATTAGCGGCGCAGCACAAATATTACCCTTGGCGGTAGGTATACCGGCAGGTTTCATTATTCAGGTAATGTTGCTCCTCTTATTGTCCGGCTCAACAGCCATTCATGCTCCAATCCGGAAGTGGGCAGCGGTAATAGTGTTATCCTTGTTCAGTATCCATACAAGTTTTTTTGCCTACTACGGGCAAATGACCAAGGATTCTCAGGAACAGATAGCAAACGATAGAGCAATAGAAGCTCACAATAATTTGGTAGCGCAAGTGTTAACACCACTCAAGGATGATGCGCGTTCCTATAAGGAGAGTGCAGCACATCAACGACAGCTGAGTGAAGCTGAAGCGAGTGAAGGTATCACTACAGGGTTCTTAGGTCGTGGTCCTGAGGCCAGAAAATTTGCCTTAAAAGCAAAAGAATTTGAGGCTGAATACGCTAGAAGAGAAGCACTCATTGGCGAGATAGAAGGTAAGTTTAACTACAAACTCGAAGATCTAACACCAGCTCAAATTCTTGCCAAAGATCGTAAGGCTCTTGCTCTTGTTCCTCAAGAATACCGAGGCGACTACACTATAAACCGTAGTCAATATGTGGATGAGGAGACAGATGTCGATATTCTCACCCCTTACTACAAGGTTAAGCGGTCAGAATTGCCTGCGATCAGTGCCTTAGGACTTGCTGGTATCATAGATGGACTTATTATCTGGCTTGGCACAGCCATCATGATTCAACAGCGAACCTCATTACCAGAAGTTTTGAGAAAGCTTAAGAAATTTTGGGCAAATATCATTAAGGTATCTGGTCAAACAGTTACTCCTGAGTTGATGCCAGAGGATGCTAAGATGCTGGCAATCCCATTAGATACTGTAATGGAATTAGGTGCTTCTTCAGCAGTATTTCTTTCCTATTTTTATGACGCAATTGACAATGGTACTGGCGAAATTAACTATACTCTTCTGGAGGAGACTGGAAAAGCAATAGTTTTCTATAAAATGCTGCTGGACTCTATGCGGAAACTGGGATGGGTAAAGTTAAAGGAGGACAACTGGTACATAAAGCGTAATCATTACGATCAATGTACTGAGTGGGTGATCAAGGAGATACATCGTCTTAGTAAACTTGAGACCAAAAATGGACATCCAGGACATCCCTATAAACCTCTGACAATTGATGTTCCATCTTCATCACCTCAACAGGGTAACAAACATCAAGGACTACCAGGAGGAAGTCCTTGATCAAAGAAGGCTCTTCTGGATTAGTTATACTAAATTCGCCAATTTGCTATAGCTAGTCTAGAAGAGCGATTCTTTTGCTTGACTTTCCACTGGATTTTTTCTGTAAAATAGTGATTACAGCGCTTTTTGTGTAATAAAGTACACTTTTCCAAAAGTCCCCGTGGAACTAAAAGCGCAGCATCCTCTGGCAACTCCTGTGGAAGTCAAGGCGAAGCATCCTCTGGCTTCCCGTTGAAGTCAAAGCGTAGCATCCTCTGGCTTCCCGTTGAAGTCAAAGCGTAGCATCCTCTGGCAACTCCCGTGGAAGTCAAGGCGAAGCATCCTCTGGCTTCCCGTTGAAGTCAAAGCGAAGCATCCTCTGGCTTCCCGTTGAAGTCAAAGCGTAGCATCCTCTGGCTTCCCGTTGAAGTCAAAGCGAAGCATCCTCTGGCTTCCCGTTGAAGTCAAAGCGAAGCATCCTCTGGCTTCCCGTTGAAGTCAAAGCGTAGCATCCTCTGGCTTCCCGTTGAAGTCAAAGCGTAGCATCCTCTGGCTTCCCGTTGAAGTCAAAGCGTAGCATCCTCTGGCTTCCCGTTGAAGTCAAAGCGTAGCATCCTCTGGCTTCCCCCTTATTAAGGGGGACGGGAGGGGGATCCAAAGGGGGACGGGAGGGGGATCCAAAGGGGGACGGGAGGGGGATCCAAAGGGGGACGGGAGGGGGATCCAAAGGGGGACGGGAGGGGGATCCAAAGGGGGACGGCAGGGCGGGTTTTGCTCGGAAATATTGGGGTCAAATGGCTAGA
>JAAHGR010000701.1 GCA_010672425.1 Symploca sp. SIO2E6 | reverse complement strand
GCAGTATACTCAGGATGCGATCGCCGTGGTGGTCATGTCTACAAGTTTGTGAGTAAGGGGGTAGTTAGTAATCCCCAAGATAAGGCCAATTCCGGCTTGCTAGCAGAAGGAACACTCTATGCTGCTATCTTGACAGCAGATGGTAAGGGTCGTTGGCTGCCTCTAGAACCGAAAACTCCAGTTAACCCAGTTTTACCGAGTACAGTAGAAAGTAATATAGTAACCTTACCTCAACGTCCCGAAGGAGGCTTCTTTAAAGCCAAAACCGACCAAGAAGCAACTAGTTTTAAAGAGAAGTTTGCTACCCTAGGGGATCTGTATACAGGCAATCCCGAAGAACAGCAAGGAGCAATATTAATCGATGCTCACTATGCTGCCAATGCCGCTGGCGCTACTTGTACTGCTCGTCCAGAAGATACCGATATTGCTCCCGATGGTACACTCTATATTGCCTTTACCTCCGGTATCCCTGGAAGTGATGGGGGACCAGACAAGCAGGTTTTCCAAGGACCAAAAGGAGAAACCCCCTGGGAGTATGGTTGGATTGTACGCTTAATCGAAGATAACGATGACCCAGCAGCCATGAGTTTCACTTGGGAAGCCTTTGCTTTAGGAGGTGAACCAGCAGCAGGAGGAGCCGGTTTTGCCAACCCCGATAACCTCGAATTTGACCAGAATGGGGATATTTGGATGGTAACAGATATGTCCACTTCCTTACAGAATCAAGCGCTTCCCAGTCGAGTTGATGACACCGGTAAACCTTTAGGTCAAACGGATATCCAAGGAATTTTTGGCAATAACTCCATTTGGTATCTGCCTACATCCGGTGAAAATGCAGGCAATGCTTACCTATTCGGTATTGGGCCAATGGAATGTGAAACCACCGGACCATTCTTTAGTCGAGATCAACAAACTCTCTTCCTAGCCATCCAACACCCAGGGGAGAGGCATGGAATTCGTCAGGAAAATGCGGTAGAAACCCGTAAACTAGCGATGACCACCAACAATGGGGAAGAATTCCTGCAAACTCGCACAGTTCCCCTAGGTTCCAACTGGCCTAGTAAACAGTCCAATCAACCACCAAAACCCGCTGTTGTTGCCATTCGGCGAGAAGATGCTCAGGCAATTTGAATTTAGAATTTAGAATTTAGAATTTAGAATTTACGAATGTAGTGGCGTGACACACCTAAAAATGTAGGTTGGGTCGAGGCAACGAGACCCAACACAACTCCCTCCCGTGTTGGGTCACTAGAGGCCGGGGCGGGTGCAAGTTAAGTTATCGTTGAGTAGAAAGGTATTGAGCGAACCCGCCCCTACATGGTTGGATATGGGGACCTACTATATCTTCCCACACTCCCCACTTCCATTCATGCGATCGCACCCCTTGTGTTCTGCAACGTTTTTTGCTAATATATTTAACAATGGGATATGTGTGCGCCTATAGCTTCCAGAAGCTAATAGTCGCAATATCTTAGACTAACTCCCTTCCTTCCCTTTGTGATCTTTGTGCCTTTGTGGTTCCTAAAATTCCCAATTCCCAATTCCCAATTCTCACCCCCATTCTTGAGCAGCTTGAGCCTCAGCTTCTACTAATTGCCCTCGCAACTGTTCCCAATCGATTTGATTAGCCGAGAGATCTTGCAATAATTGGCCATTTTGGAGATACAAGACTCTAGTAGAGAATAGTTGAGCTAGATCCAATTGATGATTTACCATTAAGATAGTTATCTTTTCCTTAAAAGCCAACTCAGTTAAGAAAACAAGCAGACGAGAGGCAATACCAGCATCAAGAGCAGAAGTTGGTTCATCTAGTAGTAAAATCTTAGGTTGGGTAACTAAGGCTCGAGCGATCGCTACTAGTTGTCGTTGTCCTAAAGACAGCTGCAATTCAGTCCTTTCTAACCACTCTGCTGGGATATGCAACTGTTCGCGATAAGTTTCGATCCGTTCAGTGATAGTAGATTTTGGTAGATTTTGTAACCACAAAGGATAAGCTAAAGCTTCCCTAACTCTCATTCCCAATAATTTAGGTTCCTGAGCCACCAACATCACCTGTCGCCGTAATTCGAGGATGGGAATATTTTTGATATTCTGATTTTCCAGATAAATTTTTCCCTTCGTTGGCTCCTTCAGCCGATTCAACAGCCGTAACAGAGAAGTTTTCCCGGCACCCGAAGGACCAATCAAGCACATGCGATCGCCTGGAAATACCGAAAAGGAAATATCTGTTAGTATAGGCACACCTGTAACTTGACTTTTGAGGGAAGTTACCAGGCTTACTTGCTTGAGTTGTAGTTGTTCATTGGTCATTATTGGGGAATTGGGAATTGGGAATTGGGAATTGGTAATTGGTAATTGGGAATTGAGAATTCGTGAGCTCCTACCCAAACACCATTCTTGCACAATCAGGATTGCTGGGCAAAAATGGGTAATTTATTAGTCCAATTGTTGAAGAACTTCAATTTCCCCACCTTACAAGATCTGCGATCGCACTATGCTACTAAGAAACAAACCATTAGAATCTATCACTGAAGCTGACCTTCAGTTATTAATATCAAATAAGGTTGCTGAAAAGAAAACCCTGGAATATAAGCAAGAGTTACCTGGTAGCAGAGACTCCGACAAGAAAGAATTCCTTTATGATGTCTCATCGTTTGCCAATGCATCAGGCGGAAATTTAATTTATGGCATTAGGGAAGATGGAGGTGTCCCGGTAGAGATTTGTGGTCTGGATATTACTGATGTAGACGCTACGATTTTGAAGCTTGAAGGTAGTATTCTGTATGGTATCGCACCACGGATACCAGGGCTGAGGGTACAGCCTGTGCCCTTGAGTAACAAAAGGGTAGTACTCATATTCAACATCCCTAGAAGCTTTGCACTGCCACATATGGTGACATTCAAGAATGCGTCGAAATTCTATTCTCGGAATTCAGCTGGCAAATATCAACTTGATGTTGGGGAATTAAGAACGGCTTTTACTTTGTCGCAGAGTATTACTGATCGCATCCGGAATTTCCGCCAAGAGCGTCTTAGCAAGATTGTAGCGCTAGAAACTCCGGTGCAAATGGATACAGGAGCTAAGTTAGTGCTGCACATGATCCCTATTGGCGCGTTCGATCCGGCATCCATTTTCAATATTACTTCTCTTTATGAAAAATCCCCTGATCTTTTTGTATCCTTAAACAGCGGTTTTCATGTTGGGACTCCAAAGCATAACTTTGACGGATATCTAACGTTTACCAATGCTATCGATCCTACCTTTGCATCTTATTATCTACAGATTTTTAGGAACGGCATTATCGAAGCTACTAATGCTGCAACATTTACTGTTTATCAAGGTAGGGGTATTATTTATAGAGAATACGAAAGCAAAATTATTCAGGCAATACCGAAATTTTTAAAAATTCAGGAAAATCTTGGTGTGGAACCACCTCTTTTTATCATGTTAAGTCTATTGGGAGTGAAGAATTACATTATGGGATTTGATACTGGATATGGTCGGTCTCCTGGCGATCCAATTGATAGAGATACCCTTCTAGTTCCTGAAATTGTAGTAGAAAACTTCAATTTTGATCCAGCTCAAGTTATGAAACCCGCCTTTGATGTAGTCTGGAACGCTGCTGGATTACCTAGATCATTCAACTACGACCAAACTGGAAACTGGGTGGGCAGATAGTGATCGCTGGTCAAAATATACACATAAACCCCTCTATCCTTTTAACTGGAGTTTAGCAAAGGTAGGTTTGGTGAATCTTTCGCGAAACCCCACACAAAGCTTCCCTAAAATAAGGGAACAGGGAGCGGGGAATTGGAAATAGAATTGTTTCTTGTTTGAATTTTGAATTTTGAACTTTGAATTCGCCGTTAGGCGCTCATTACTACATTAACGATCGCCCAGCTATCTACAAGCAAGAGCAATAGTGTTAAGCCTAACAAGATCAGATACATCCAGGGTTGAGCTAAGGGACGAATATCTGTAGTATCAATGCTAGTTTGAGC
>JAAHGR010000700.1 GCA_010672425.1 Symploca sp. SIO2E6 | reverse complement strand
CGCAAGCATTGAGGGCGCAAGCATTGAGGGCGCAAGCATTGAGGGCGCAAGCATTGAGGGCGTATGCATTGAGGGCGCAAGCATTGAGGGCGCAAGCATTGAGGGCGCAAGCATTGAGGGCGCAAGTATTGCGCCCCTACACCCCGCATCAGTAGGGGCGCAATGCTTGCGCCCTGAGCAATGATAGAATGGGCGTCCCGTATGCATGGTAAGCATGAGCTTTATGAGAAATAGACAGTGGCAAGTCATACTTTCCTATATCTCACAGATATCTGTTATATTATCCGGATTAATACTTGGCTTACTTGTCAACGATATTTACGCTAAGTGTACCTTACAAAGATGAACAAACTATCAGGTGGTTGACTTATCTGGCAAAGCTATTGGAAGCCCAATTAATTAGGGTTTGCTGAATAAGTAATAAGTAAACAGGCGCACATCTATTCCATTATTAATAATCCTACCAAAAGATAATCACAAATGCAACCTTATCCCCGAAACAGGCGATCTCGCAAGTTGGTGCTGTAAGCGCTCGCCTGTTGTGTCACTATAGCTTGATACCGGATTTGGTATTACCTCTTGCGATCGCTTCACTTAGATTTCTATATCCAATTGGCTCTCGTAGTGCGAGCATCTTGCTCGCGTGTAACCTCCATAGGGAAATTTTCGGGTTACCGCAAGGTTATCGATAGGGCGGGTTTTGTACAACAGCTATCGTCGAATGGGTTAAGATTTCCCATTACCCGCCCCTACGGGTATACATCATTTGTGGAATATCCTTTGTGTAACCTCCATAGGGAAATTTGCGGGTTACCGCAAGGTTATCGACAGGGCGGGTTTTGTACGACGGCTATCGTCGAATGTTTTAAAATATCCCATTACCCGCCCCTAGGGGTATACATAATTTGAGGAATATCCTTTGTGCAACTTAAACCTCCGAAACAGGCGATCACGCAAGTTGGTGCTGTTAGCGATCGCTTGTTGTGTCACTATAGCTTGATACCGGATTTAGTATTACCTCTTGCGATCGCTTAACTTAGATTTCCATATCTAATTGGCTCTCGTAGTGCGAGCATCTTGCTCGCGTGTAACCTCCATAGGGAAATTTTCGGGTTACCGCAAGGTTATCGACAGGGCGGGTTTTGTACGACGGCTATCGTTGAATGGGTTAAAATATCCCATTACCCGCCCCGACAAATGTACGGATTTTCTGCTAATTCTTAATTCTTCATTCTCTCACCCGCCCCTACGGAGAACTAAAGACAAAGGACAAATAACAAATGACAAATAAGCTTGCGATCGCGTGACAGATTTTCGTATGATGGAATGTTTGAAAACACAACTGTGATTGTCAAGTCAGGAGCAGAGAAAAGATTATGTCTCAACGAGTGCAAGTAGTTCTTAATCAAGATATTAGAAAGCTAGGCAAAAATGGTGACCTAGTGGAAGTGGCTCCTGGTTATGCCCGCAATTATCTCATTCCTAGAGGTATAGGAGCCCTAGCTACTAGTGGTATTATCAAGCAAGTCGAACAGCGCAAAGAGCGAGAAAGGCAGCGTTTGATTGAGATTCAAAGGCAAGCTGAAACTCGTAAAACGGCTCTGGAAACTATCGGTCGCTTTACGATCCGCAAGCAAGTGGGTGAAGATGAAGCGATCTTTGGTACTGTTACTGCTTTGGAAGTAGCGGAAGTAATTCAAGCGGCTACCAGTCATGAAGTAGACCGACGAGGAATTACTGTACCGGAAATCAGTAAGCTTGGTTTCTACAAGGTAGATGTCAAGCTACATGCAGAGGTTACAGCAACCATAGAAATTCATGTTGCACCCAATTAAGGTGTTATATCATGTCCGGTTGAATACTTATCGTTAAGGCTGACGCTCCAGACACGGGGACGCGGGGACGCGGAGAAGTTTTTATTATAAGTAATTTGGCGGACATGATATTAAGTGTTATATCAAGGAAAGGATAATCACCGAAAAAAATATCGTTCATAATTCATCATTTCCTTATGACTTATAATTCCCTTCTCTTGGCTCATTTTCCCTGCACTTTCGTTGGAAAATCCCTAAAACCTAAAACCATTTAACCTCACCTAACACCTATCTGAACCGAGAATTACGACAAATTGCAGCAAACCCTACTTAATGTCTCGCAAACCACAAACCACCAATCCCTAAAATCAACACCAATACTAACGACACAACCACAGACTGACTAAGAAATGGTGCTGTTGACTCGGAGGATTGGGAGTTTTCCTGAGCTGAACTCGCTGCCGATACCGTTTTCCCAGCACTAACGTTGACATTGTACTTCAGCTGAAATGGCTGGAAGTCAGCACCAGATTTGGGAGTCCCACTCAACTCTAACTCATAGGCTCCTGCTTGAGGAAACACGACCTCAGCTCCTGGAATTCCCTGATACTGTTCAGCTGAGATCGCTTTTAAGGGTGGTTGTAGTAAAGGTGGTTCCTCTGGAGTCAAGGGTTGCTGATAAACTGCTAACTGACAGTTGCATTGTTCTAGGGGAATAATTTGCCCTCCTGAGCGAGTTAGGGCAAACCAAACTGTCGCAACTTCTCCAGCACGAGGGTTGTGATTTGGCTCTAGATGGAAAGTGGCACCAACATCAGCATCAGTCTTCAGTGTGTGAGCTGTTGCTGGACTTATAAGGCCAGTTAGGAAGACTATATCACTGAGAAACAAGGCAGAAGGCAGAAGGCAGAAGGCAGAAGGGAAGAGGATTTGACTAGTTTGTGCCATCCATAACGGGTGTCGCCGTTTCCGTGGGGAGGTGAGAGTCATGTCATTTGGTTGGATGTGAGTTACATTAATCGAGATTAAGATAGAGTTAGTCACTGAAATTCGAGGTGTGGGAGTTTATCATAGACTAATAACCCTATCTGTAGTGGGTTTTAATTGTCTTAACACCAGATATGGGTTATCCTGACTTAACCTAGTACAGCACAGTACTAATACTATAACTCTCCCTTAAATCCTCTTCCTATGTCCTTCGTTGGTCTACATATTCATAGCGATTACAGCCTGCTGGATGGTGCTTCTCAGTTACCGCAGTTGGTGGATCAGGCAGTTAAGTTGGGAATGCCTGCGATCGCACTGACGGATCATGGTGTGATGTATGGTGCGATCGAATTGCTCAAGGTCTGCCGTGGTAAAAGCATCAAACCGATTATCGGTAACGAGATGTACGTCATCAACGGTGATATCGAGAAAAAGGCTAAGTACCGCAAATATCACCAGGTTGTCTTAGCCAAAAATACCCAAGGCTATAAAAATCTAGTCAAACTGACGACGATTTCTAACCTCAAGGGCATCCAAGGAAAAGGAATTTTTGCCCGTCCTTGTATCAATAAAGACTTACTCAAGGAGTATCATGAGGGTTTAATCGTTTCGAGTGCCTGCTTGGGAGGTGAAGTACCCCAGGCAATTCTTAAAGGGGATCTGGCATTAGCTCGTAAGGTGGCTAAGTGGTATCAAGAGGTTTTTGGTGAGGATTACTACCTAGAAATTCAAGACCACGGTTCGGTGGAAGACCGGGTTGTCAATGTTGAGTTGGTGAAGATTGGCCGTGAATTGGGGATTAAAATCATTGCTACCAACGACTCCCATTTTATCTCCTGCTACGATGTGGAAGCTCACGATGCCTTACTCTGTATTCAAACTGGCAAGCTGATTATCGAAGATAAGCGGATGCGCTACAGCGGTACTGAGTATCTCAAGTCCGCAGCAGAGATGGCACAGTTATTTCGGGATCATCTACTGGATGAAGTAATCCAAGAAGCGATCGCTAACACTGTAGAGGTTGCTGACAAAGTTAAGCCTTACGATATTATGGGGGAACCCCGAATTCCCGATTATCCTGTACCCCAAGGTCATACTGCCGATAGCTACATGGAACAAGTTGCTTGGGAAGGATTAATGGTCAGGAAGGGGTGTCGTTCCCGCAGCGAAATTGATCCTGTTTATAAGCAGCGGCTGGAATATGAGTTAGAAATGATGCAACGGAT
>JAAHGR010000070.1 GCA_010672425.1 Symploca sp. SIO2E6 | reverse complement strand
GCTACCCTCAACCTACCTATTCCCTCATTTTAGGAGTGACTGGCAAGATGTGGTGTTCCACTTTGGCCAGGATATGTTACTATATAAAAGAGTCGGAATCCTAGAAACTAACAAGAAGCCCTACCGGTTGGGTCAAATCGGATTATTTTGAAATATTGCGGCTCTCACTTATCCTAAAACTAGGGTAAGTGAGAGCTATTCAATATTGGTAAATTCTTATCCTGTAGGGGCGGGTTCACCGCTCCGGCAAACACATTAACCAATCAATTTGGTAAACTCGCCCCGGCGATACCGATGGGGCGAGTTTAGTTCAATTGTCCTATGGCTGCCTTCATTTCGGATTAACCTGCACCTACGAGTAAACGGTATTTTTTTGGGGATTATCGAACTGTCCAATTTCTCATCTCAGGTTAATTCAACCAATCCCGATATCAATAAATTGCGATCGCCTACTTCACTAACTTGTGCTGCTCGCATTTTGTTAATGGTTACCGAATTTTCCAAAATCAATACCATTGGTTGCGCTGTATGACATACGCCCAAATGAGGTTATAGGCGCAAGCCTATCCCATTGTTATGAATAATAGCAAACAATCAAGAAAATTACAAGCGATCGCATATTTTTAGTTGGAGCTCGCGATTGCTTGCAGCACCAGCGTAGCTGATCGCTCACACTGGTGTGCTGACCTCTGATGGTATAATTAGCTACCGTTTAACCCATAACCCCCTCAACAATTGCCAATTTTTATAACCTTAGAAACAAAATGGGCGAACGGTGAGTCATTACTTCCCTTAGCCGTCAAACGATTGAAGATTGAAGATTTTAGATTTACCCCCTAAATAAATTTAGGGGCTTGTGACCATTTTAATTCTAAAATCTAAAATCTAAAATCTAAAATCTAAAATCTCTCTAGTCACTCAGTATCCAATTCACTAGAGTACGCACTGGGTAACCAGTAGCACCGCTGTTGTTGCATCCATTTTCTTTGTCTAACCACACTGGACCAGCAATATCTAAATGAACCCAAGGAGTTTCCTTGATAAACTGTTTCAAAAATAGGGCAGCAGTAATGGAACCGGCGGCACGGGGTCCGGTGTTTTTCATATCGGCTATTGGTGATTTCAGACCCTCGAAGTACCTTTCTTCGAGGGGCATCTGCCATATTTTTTCTCCCGCTGCTTCTGAAGCGGCTTGCAACTGAGTCGCTAGGGTTTCATCTGTTGACCACATACCACCAATATCATTACCCAAAGCAACTACACAAGCACCAGTTAGGGTGGCTAAATCAAGGATCCCATCTACTTCCAATTTTTCTGCAAATACTAGGGCATCCGCTAGGGTTAGTCGTCCTTCGGCATCTGTATTATTTACCTCAATCGTTTTACCATTAGAGGCAGTAAGGATATCCCCTGGATGCATAGCACGTCCACTGATCATATTTTCCGTCGCCGCACTGATGAAGTGAACCTCTACATCCGGCTTCAGTTGAGCAATGGCTTTAGCTGTTCCCAAAGTAGCTGCGGCACCTCCCATATCAATTTTCATGGTCTCCATGCCACTAACTTTGATATTCAAACCCCCTGAATCGAAAGTCAGACCCTTACCCACGATCGCTAATTTACGGCGAGGTGTATCCTGGGGTGTATAAGTCAGATGAATAAACTTAGGGGGCAAATCCGAGGCTTGAGCAACTCCGAGATAAGAACCCATACCTAGCTTTTCACAATCTTCCTTTTCCAAGATTTCTAGGGTAAGACCATATTCCGAAGCAATATTTTCTGCGGTTTGAGCCAAAGTAATCGGTGTTACAATACTAGCTGGTGCTGCTACTAACTCCCTAGCTAGAATCACCCCATCACAGATTTGCTGAGCTTTAGTGATTGCAGCTTCCTGATTTCCCAATGCCAATAACTCTACTTGTTCGAGCTTAGGCCCTTTATCTTCCGGGTCTGACTTAAAACGATTATCCAGGTGCAATGCTAACACTAAACCTTCCGTAATTACCTGAGCAGTCAACCCAGGCTCAGCATTAACTACAGGTAAGCTAATTGCCAGAGTTTTGCTCTTCTGTTGTTTAGCCAGCCGAGCGATCGCAGCAGCAGCACGGCGTAAGCTATCTAAGTTTAGGGTATCAGCTTTCCCGAGCCCCAACAAGATGATTTTACGGATTGAGCTACCAGCACCTACGCGGCTGACAGCTGAACTACCAGCACTTCCCTTAAATTCCGTTTCTTCGATCAATTCTCTGAGAAGACCACCCAGTTTATCATCTAATTGGGCTAAATCACCAGTCAGTTCTACTGCATCTTCCAAAAAACTCACTGCTAAAGTGTCGCCAGTCCAGTCTAGGAGTGCTGTATCCGTTGCTCGAATTTCCATCCTTAGTTTAATTCACCTGAGTACTATTAATTTAGTATTGCATTGTTGTTTGTTGTTTGTTGTTTGGGAATTGAGAATTGTCCTCCGCGTCTGGTGCGTCTGGTGCGTCTCCCCATCTCCCCATCCCCCCATCTCCCCAAACCTCACTCCCCAACCTGCTTCCTCGCAGCCGGGGGAGCAGGGGGTGCTGCTACTGGTGCGGATTGAAAGCTGGGAGCAGGAGCTGGTGCGGGAGCAGGAGGTGCTGCTTTTTGCACTGCTGCTGACTTTCTGGGAGCAGAATAGGTGGGTTTGGAGTAGTTTCTGGCAGGTGCTTGGTAAGTAGAGCGTCTTACGGGTTGAGACTGGCTGTAAATCCTACCCCTTCTGCTACCTTGGTTATAATTACGGTTGTAATTACGATTGTAATTACGGTTGTAGTTACGGTTACGGTTGTAATTCCGGTTTCCTCTATACTGCCTGTTAGCCCCAGTAGGTTTTGGTGCTGGCGGTGCAGGGGGTATATATTCTTTGACGATCTCCCGTTTGGGTTTGATGGGCTTGGCTTCAATCTCGCCTTCCCGCTTGCCTAGGTTATTGGGACGCTTCGGAAAATTCTCAACCTTTAAGTCTTCTACCGCCTCAGCCATAAACTTACGCCAGGTAGAGGCGGCAGTACTACTGGAACTCCAAGTTGGTTTATTGTTATCATTGCCTAGCCACACCCCCGCTACTAACTGAGGGACGTAGCCCACAAACCAGAGATCCCTTGCTTTATCAGTAGTACCGGTTTTGCCAGCAACGGGTCGATTCAACGCGGCAGCTGTACCTGTACCAGAAGTAACTACTCCCTGTAACATCCAGGTCATAATTGCAGCGGTGTCTTCTGTGACCACTCGCTCACTGGTCAAACTCTGCTCGTAAATTACCTTCCCGTGTTGGTCAAGAATGCGTTTAATACCGTAGGATTCCGTGTGAACTCCCTTAGCTGCTAGGGTACCATAAGCACTGGTCATTTCGAGCAAATTCACCTCAGATGACCCTAAAGCTAGGGAATAGGTAGGCTTCAACTCCGATTCAATACCCATTTTATGGGCCATTTCAATAGTTGGGTCCCAACCGACTGAGATTAAGGATTTAACAGCAACGATGTTGACGGAGTATCTGAGAGCCTGGATTATCGAAGTCCAACCCCGGAAAGTTTCACTGTAGTTTTTGGGTTTGTAGCCATCGACAATATATTCGCTGTCGAGGTAACCTCGGTAAGGAGAGAAACCAGCTTCGATCGCGGTAGTGTAAACGAAGGTCTTAAAGGTAGATCCAGGCTGACGCTGAGCTTGGGTAGCGCGGTTTAAATAATTATTAGTTTCTAGGTCATTAAAATCTTTTCCCCCTACCATGGCCTTAATCTGACCATTGCGGGGATCAATCGCTACTAGGGCTGCTTGATCAAACCCTTGGTAACTACCATAAGTGCTTACTGCATTTTTGACGGTTTCTTCTGCTGCTGTTTGCCACTCGGGGTTGAGGGTAGTTTCTACGGTTAACCCCTTAACCTCCAACACCGCTTTAGAAACCCGTTGCGGCAACTCTTGTTGAATATACTCGGTAAAGTAACTAGCTTGGCGCTCCAATCGCTTCGGCTTACTAGGATTAATATTCAAGGGTGCTGCTTTTGCCTGTTGAGCTTCAGTTTCGCTAATAAACCCACTTTTTTCCATCCTTTCCAGGACTAGGTTCCGCCGCTCTTTAGCAATCTCCTCATTACTCACTTTTCCTTCCACTAAAGGCGAGTAAACACTGGGAGCAGGAGGCAAACCAGCTAACATGGCCATTTCCGGTAGGGTCAGTTCTGCTACCGGCTTACTGAAGTATACCCAAGCCGCATCCGCAACCCCATAGGCTCCAGACCCCAAATAGACTAGATTTAAATAACGCTCCAGGATTTGCTCCTTGTCCACCTCCTGCTCAATTTTTTGCGCAGTACGCATTTCCTTAAGCTTGCGCCACCAGCTCACCTCTTGACTAAAGTAAACCACTCTCGCCAACTGCTGAGTGATAGTGCTACCCCCTTCAACTACCTTCCCCGCCAGCAAATTAGCACTAGCAGCACGCACAATACCCTGGAAATCGACCCCATGATGTTCTTCAAAACGCCTATCTTCGATGGCAATAAAGGCATCAATCAAGGTTTCCGGTACTTCCCAAATCTTCAGGGTGTCGTGAGTTGCGGGTCCAATTTGCTGTAAAATTGTCCCATCTGAGGCTTTGATGGTGATCGTGTCATCTCTGACATAAGTCAAGACATCTTTAGTAGAGTCGGGGACATTGTCCTCTAAAACAGAAAAACCCCAACCTAATGCCATCGCACTGCTACTAACCCCCAACCCTAACCAAAACCAATAGCGGCGATGTAGTTTTAGTGGTCCAGTAAAGGGTTGAGCAACATAACTCGAAGCACGCTTGAGTCCTTTGACAGTAGTAGTTGCTCCCTGTTTGACTCGCGCCACCAACTTTTTAGCTGGGGATAGTTGTTGGTTCTGCTCTTCTGAGATTTCCGGTTGAACCTCAGTTTCAGCCACCTCTCGTGTTTGAGTTGCGATAGATGCCACTGACTCAGATTGGCTAGATTGCTCTTTGTCCTTTGGGATGAAATTTGCCACTTACACTCCTCATTCTCGATTGCGATTGAAAAATATTATTGACTTTATTTCCAATGAACTCCCCCTCTACTCATCGTTAGCCAAGGTAGGCGATAACCTAAAGATAAGTTGATATCAGTTATATCACCAGTTGAGGCTAATGTCTGCTTATTCTAAAATGTTAGAGCCGGAGTTGCACTCTATGCCGATGTTCCTTCTCTCTTCCTTCCTTGATTCATTTGCTTGCTGTGGGACAACGTAAAACGTTAAACTAAGCTTCATCTGCTTCGTAGTAAGCCCATTATTCCCCCATAGTCCGTCAGCTCACGAATCGGCAAATTTCAACGCCCAATCTAACCTTATCATTATGAGCTGGATACACGATTCGATCATCAAATACGTTAAGGACAGGTTTATGACATCTGAGCAAAATTCCAAGATCCCACCGGGATGGCAAGGGGGCTTCGCCGAGTCCAATCCAGCGTTTGCCTACCCAGATCCAAACCTTAGCTCGATACCCATGACGGGTAACATGGACAACATTAACAAGCTCACCCGTCAGCAAGGGGTATTTTGGCCCGAGTTCAGTTGGCTAACCAAGCCCGGCGATTCCTCTTCTAGATGTTTCCAAAGGTTTGCCCACGATATTTCTAGGCTCGGCTACGACGATGCTGGGAGAATATGGTCTATCATCTGTCCTCAGCAAGGGGCTTGCCTGCATAACTTCGCTTGCTACAACGTAGAAGTAACCGTTACCGGTGTGAGAGGCTGGGTTAACGAGCCAGCTCGGGATCTAGCAGCTGACATGACTGTTACTGCTAAGGTTTGGTTTAGTCCAAGCTCCCTCTCAAATTCAATTGTTAAACAAGCCTGGGAACTTTTTGAAGAACATCATCTTTCCTTTCCCTTTGACAAAGCACACGCGATTGAGGTGACCACCTATAAGGTTGGAGACCCTAATCAACCCATCTTTCCAGTGCTTAAGGGCCAATGCCCAGCTTTTGAGGCTCCTAAATTTGCTCAGCATACAAAATATGCATATGAAGTTGGATATTTGGAAGTGGAAATCGGCCCAATCATCAAACTCCATAATGAGAAAGTCGATACCTTTAACGAAAAAATCATGGATCTGTTCAACATTGCCTCCGGCAACATGCTGAAGAATGGCAATGTATTGACGTGGAATGTCTGGTTTACGAGCCCAAGGCTCGTAAATCGGCTAGAGTGGGCAACCCACGCAGAGAGGTGGCGGAAGTCCATTGATGCAGATCATCACCCTGGTCCTTTTAATGCTAAACTCCCTCCTGCAAGGTACGCTGACGGCTCCGAATTTCACCCTGAACTACCCCCAGGCGAGATCATTGAAGATGTTCTTGAAATTATAGAATCACTTCTGTAATCTCTAGTCGGGTTGATTGCCCATAATTAGGGTCTGCTGAATAAGTAACAAGTAACAAGTAACAAGTAACAAGTAGGAAAGAATGAAGCATTTATCCCGCGTTTTGGGCACTCGAATTCCTCGGTTACCCAGGGGTCTCCCCGCAAGGAGTGCAAGGTTTTTGCTTCTCTTGGTTCAAAATCCTTGCACTTTCACCAGGGAAATCCCAAAAACCTAAAACCTGAAACCTTACCTAATACCAAATCCGGTTACAATAGAGCCGCTTTGGCAAACCGCGAAAACTCGCTCACCAGACGTTGCATGCAACGTCTCTACAGGGTTTTCGCGGTTTTCTCAAAACGGGGGTAACTAACCTGGATTTGGTATTAAACGTTAGCTTTAATTGATAGTTATCTAGATATTATACAGAAATAACATGAAGCCATAGATCCTTGAATCTTGATAGAGTCGGCATAATAAAACAATGATCGTTTGACCCTATTGTTTGTAATACCCAATTATTTTACTTGATGAAGTAGATTATTTACATGAATATTTGTTTGGTAAAATATCCAGTTTAACACATCAAAAACTTTTTTAAGATCCTCTGTCGCTGATATTTGACTTCGATCTTTGATAAAGACATTATTCTCTAACTTGCCAAACTCCCAAGCCTTTCCTGTGGTGACGACACCATAGCATATTTTTGCCCCCTTGATAGATGCGGCATACATTTCCGCCAAGGTCTGCGCCCAGCCTTCATTCCATTTCTCTTGTTTTGCCTCCATTACACAAAGAGGCGGGACAAACATAACGCCATGCTTGGTTTTTGGGGCTATCAGGTAGTCAGGTTCGCCTACCAAATCCTGTTCCTTATCTACATTGAAGGGAACATGTGACCAGACAAGGAGTTGGTTATAATGTTCTGCCACCTCATCCAATATACGACTGATAACATGCTCACAAATAGCAAACTCATTAATAAAATAGACATCCTCGGCCAGATTAGCTTCTATACGGGAGAAAATATAATCAGGTATTTCTAATTCTTTTTTATTGATAAATGCTTCAGTTCTTACCTCAATATCAAATTTCTGGGTTACTTCACCGACTGATTTGAATGTGCCATAGGGCATTGATAACCTCCTTCTAACTTCAAATATTAAATTAATATAGTATCTGACGAGGGGATTTCCTACCCACACGGATGGAAAATTGCGATTTCTCTTATTGAACACTATCTTCACCCCTCTATTAAGCCGAGCTGTTTCCGAATCAAACGACATAAGCTGTTCTTAATTTCGGTATGACGCGGCACAGGAGATTTCTGTCCTGTTGCTGGATTTAGGTAAATATCATGCCTTGAGCCATGTTTGTGCAAAACACAACCAGACTTCTCTAGTTCGCGAATAAACTCTTTACGCTTCATACTTCAAAGATAAGTTCCTTGGTTTTTGCCTCTGCTGGGGCAGGCTCAGCTTCCGTAGCCATGAGTTGATAGGCATCACGTATGTTTTCCTCTAGCTCCGCGAGAGTTTGCCCTTGGCTAAAAACTCCAGGAACACCTTTCAGCCGACCAACTAACCAAGTATCATCGTTCCAATACTCCAAGACGAAGGACTGTGTCATGGTAACTCCCTACTAGCTCAACACCTCCAAGATATCAAAAACCTTGACTGTCGGGTGAGATATCTAGAACGCAGGGCTCTAAAGGTTGTGAGATGAGCGGTGCAGTCTTATCTAAAACAAGAAAAAAAGTCTGCTCCATTTGGCCATTCTATAGTCCGGCTAGTTACAAATACCTTTTGAAATAAACTTTTATATATTTTTCAGTCGCTTGATTTCTATTTTTGACTGAATCTTAAATATCCGCGATCGCCAAATTATCTTGAATAAGGGAATCAAGTGGCGATCATCAAAGCTATCAACAGCTTCAGCTTCGGACTATTGAATCAAACCGTCAATTCGCCGGTTTGTATGGGAGTGCTGAATGGTGGAGATTGATCAAGAGATTGCCGTCGGCACCACGAATATACCCAAATGTGAACTCCACCTTCACTTCCTCACCGGTTGTTGCATCCGTAAAAAAGTAGTTGCCCATGGCAACAGCAGAGTCGGAGTCAGTGAGAATCTCGGCATTTTCAAAGCGGACCGCACTCCATGGCTGCAACGCGAAGCCACTGTCTTCATCCACCATACCGCCAACGAAATAGGAGAGGGCTTCCTCCTCAGTGAGGCGAAACTGCTGAGCCGCAGCCTTAGTTGGCTTGAAGAGGACGGTGCCTTCATCGTAGCCATAGAGCGTATCTACATGCTCTGCTGCCAACCCCCGATAGTTGCCTTGATTTAAATAGGCTTTGCCGATCGCAACGATGCCGTCACCCCACACTTCCTGCGCCTTGTTGATCTCGGCTTCTGTGATTGGGTGCGCGATTACCGGACTTCCTATAAGAAAAGCCCCGACTACGCTGGCTGTAAGAACTCCTTTAATCATAGTTTATCCTCTGGTTATTGAAAAACAGGAAAATTGTTAACTGCCTGGATTCAGTGATTCCAGACAGCATAATATAGCATAATGATGCGCTTCAAAGATTATATTCATTCATCAAGGTCAGTGGCGGGGCGGAGATGAATCTTTCGGAAAGTCCAAAGCGATCGCCTTGCTGCATCAATGCTTCAAAATGGTATAACTTAGGAGACCCCAATAGGGGAAAATTTTGGGCAATGCTTTCGGGGGATTCACCATTCAAGAATAAATAAACAACTGAGTCAAGGGAAATGCGTGTTCCTTCAAGCCAATATCCGTTATTTTGTTGCTTAACATACTGCTTTATGGGCATGGGAACTCCCTACTAGCTCAATACCTCCAAGATATCAAAAACCTTGTAGAGACGTTGCATGCAACGTCTCTACAATATTCGGTAAGATGAAAGATGAAGAAATATTTCGAGCTTGGGGCATGAAACGCATAGTCTTGATTACTGGGTTTGAATCGTTTAACTCCGACTTATACCGCAAAGCCGCTCAACTGGCACAACAGCGGTGTCCTGAATTGGATATTCGAGTCTTTAACGATCGCTCCTTGGCTACGGAACCTACCACAGTTGCTGAAGCACTCCAAGGTGCTGATGTTTTATTCTGTAGTCTGATTTTTGATTATGACCAAGTTTTGTGGCTGCGGGAAAGGGTGCAATCTATTCCCATTCGGTTGGTATTTGAGTCAGCTTTAGAACTGATGAGCCTGACTCAGCTGGGTGCTTTTAAGATTGGGGATAAACCCAAAGGGATGCCCAAGCCGATAAAATTCATTCTGAGTAAGTTTTCCAGTGGACGAGAAGAGGATCGTCTAGCTGGTTACCTCAGCTTCTTGAAAACTGGCCCCAAGCTACTAAAATATATTCCGGCTAAAAAAGTCCAAGACTTGCGCAACTGGCTGATTATCTACGGTTACTGGAATGCTGGCGGTTGTGATAACGTCGCTTCCATGTTTTGGACTATTGCCGAGAAATACTTAGGACTCAAGGTAGGAGCAATTTCCCCCCTAGTGGAAACCCCCAATATGGGTTTACTCCATCCCGACTATGACGGTTATTTTGAATCCCCACGGCGGTATTTGGAGTGGTATCGAGGGGGGAGACGCGGGGACGCGGTGACGCGGGGACACGGGGACACGGAGACGCGGAGACGCGGGGACGCGGAGATTGAGGAGACAAGGGGGACAAGGGAGACAAGGAAGACAAGGGAGATGGGGAGACAAGGGAGAAATTCCCAATCCCCAATTCCCAATTCCCAATTCCCAATTCCCAATTCCCAATTCCCAATCCCCAATTCCCAATCCCCAATTCCCAATTCCCAATTCCCAATTCCCAATTCCCAATCCCCAATTCCCAATTCCCAATCCCCAATTCCCAATTCCCAATTCCCAATTCCCAATTCCCAATTCCCAATTCCCAATTCCCAATCCCCAATTGTCACAATTCTCCTCTATCGCAAACATGTCATTACTAAACAACCCTATATCCCCCAACTAATTCGCTATTTTGAAGAGGCGGGACTGATTCCTCTTCCTATCTTTATCAATGGTGTGGAAGGACATGTGGCGGTGCGGGATTGGTTGACTTCTGGCTATGAAACTGCTCAACGTCAGCAGGGTAATCGGGAAACTCTCTCCCTTTCCCCGGAAGCTGTGGAGGTAGATGCCATTGTTTCTACGATTGGTTTTCCCTTAGTAGGAGGACCGGCGGGTTCCATGGAAGCGGGACGCCAGGTAGCGGTAGCGAAAAGGATTCTCTCTGCTAAAAATATCCCCTATATGATCGCTGCACCCTTACTCATTCAAGATATTTACTCTTGGACAAGGCAAGGGATTGGGGGGTTGCAATCGGTGGTATTATATGCATTACCGGAGTTAGATGGTGCTATTGATACTATACCTTTGGGTGGCTTAGTAGGAGAAGACATCTATCTGATTCCTGAGAGAGTCCAACGTTTAACTGGGCGGGTGAAGCGCTGGATTGCCCTGAGGCAGACACCTCCAGAAAACCGCAAGATTGCTATTATTTTGTATGGCTTCCCCCCTGGATATGGAGTCACTGGAACTGCTGCCTTACTCAATGTACCGCGATCGCTTGTTAAATTTCTCCAGGCACTGCAAAAGCAAGGTTACGATATCGGCGAGTTACCAACAGATGGGGAAGAACTAATCCGTAGAGTCAAAGAGGCAGATGAACTAGTAATTAAACCAACAACAAACAACAAACAACCAACGACAAACAACCAACGACAAACAACAAACAACCAACAACCAACAACCAACAACCAACAACCAACAACAAACAACCAACAACCAACAACCAACAACCAACAACCAACAACAGTTAATACCAAAACCCTAGAACAATGGTTAGGATACCTACTAACCACCCGCATTGAGAAACAGTGGCAATCCCTCAATGGTACCGGTATCAAAACCGATGGGGATGAGTTGTTCGTTGGTGGTGTACAGTTAGGTAACGTTTGGTTAGGGGTACAACCACCCCTGGGGATTGCCGGAGATCCGATGCGGCTGATGTTTGAAAGGGATTTGACCCCCCATCCCCAGTATGCGGCTTTCTACAAATGGCTACAAAATGACTTTAATCCCCATGCGGTAGTTCACTTCGGGATGCATGGCACAGTGGAATGGTTACCGGGTTCTCCTTTGGGTAACACTGGCTACTCTTGGTCTGATATTCTCCTTGGGGAGATGCCTAATCTATATATATATGCTGCCAATAATCCTTCCGAGTCAATGCTGGCTAAGCGTCGAGGTTATGGAGTGCTGATTTCCCATAATGTACCACCCTATGGTCGTGCCGGTTTATATAAAGAGTTGATGGCACTGCGGGATTTAATTGCGGAGTATCGGGAGGATACGGAGAAAAATTATGTCCTGAAGGAGGCTATTTGTCAGAAAATTGTGGATACGGGATTGGAAGCCGATTGTAATTTTGAAGAGGCTCATCGCTTAGGGATTGCCTTTACTCCCGAAAATGTCCAGCTGTTTAGTGACCACAGCTTTAACGACTATTTAGTTAAGTTGTACGATTATCTACAAATAGTAGAACAACGTCTGTTTTCTTCAGGATTGCACACCTTGGGTGAAGCACCAGATACCCAACAGCTGACTGCTTATTTACAGGCATATTTTGGGGAGGAGTTGCCAGTAGAGGTAATTCAGGCAGTGGCAGTTGGCACAGATCAAGCTAAGATAACTCAACAATTCGACCTTAACGGTAATACTCCCAAATTAGAAGAAGCCTTACAAATCCGTGACCTATTATCCCAAACTAGTGAAGAAATCACCAATCTGTTACGGGGACTCAATGGGGAGTACATTCCCCCAGCGCCAGGGGGGGATTTGCTACGGGATGGTTCTGGTGTACTACCTACGGGGAGGAATATTCATGCTCTTGATCCTTATCGTATGCCTTCCCCTGCTGCTTATGAACGAGGGAGAGAAATTGCCAAAAAGATTATTGCCCAACATCTGCAAGAAAATGGGGAATATCCCGAAACTGTCGCAGTGATGTTGTGGGGGTTGGATGCGATTAAAACGAAGGGAGAATCTTTAGGCATTCTCCTGGAATTAGTCGGTGCAGAACCGGTAAAAGAAGGTACAGGGCGAATTGTACGTTATGATTTAAAGCCTTTAGCGGAAGTAGGACATCCCCGCATCGATGTATTAGCAAACTTATCTGGTATTTTTAGGGATACCTTTGTCAATATTCTCGAATTACTAGATGACTTATTCCAACGGGCAGCAGCATTAGAAGAAGCGGAAGACCAAAATTTTATCCGCAAACATGCCCTAGCCTTGCAATCCCAAGGAGTAGAAAATGCCACAGCAAGGTTGTTTTCCAATCCTGCGGGAGACTTTGGTTCCCTTGTAAATGATCGAGTAGTGGATAGTAACTGGGAATCCGGGGAAGAGTTAGGCAATACCTGGCGCGATCGCAACGTTTTTAGTTACGGTAGACAAGATAAAGGTGCAGCGCGTCCAGAAATCCTCAACCAACTTCTGCAAACCACTAATCGCATTGTCCAGGAAATCGACTCAGTGGAATACGGACTTACTGATATTCAAGAATACTACGCCAATACGGGAGGATTGAAGCGAGCAGCGGAACAGCAAGGGGGTCAAAAAGTCAATGCTTCTTTTGTGGAAAGTTTCTCTAAAGATACCACCCCCCGTCAATTAGAGGACTTGCTGAGATTAGAATATCGAACCAAGTTACTCAATCCAAAATGGGCAGAAGCAATGGCAGAGCAAGGTTCCGGTGGTGCTTATGAAATCTCCCAAAGGATGACAGCCTTAATTGGTTGGGGAGGTACTACTGATTTTACCGATTCCTGGGTCTATGACCAAGCGGCAGATACCTATGCTTTAGATCCAGAGATGGCGCAGAAGTTGCAAGAAGCTAATCCCGAAGCCTTTCGCAATGTTGTCGGTAGGATGTTAGAAGCTCATGGGCGGGGTTTCTGGCAACCTAGTGAGGAGAAGTTGCAGCAGTTGCGGGAGTTGTATGATTTAGCGGATGAGGAGATTGAAGGGGTTAAGGTTTAATCAAATGCTGTTGGCTTGCATTATTCGGTGGACACTGTAGGGGCGCAATGCTTGCGCCCAATGTGAGCTTTCGGCGATCGCACTACTATGGCTAAAATAGATTGCATGGGGGATTATATGGCATTGGGCGTATGCAATACGCCCCTACAGTATCGTTATTTTGTGCTATGATTATTAGATAATGGGATAGGTGTGCGCCTATAGACTCTCTGTGAACTTTGTGCCTTTGTGGTTCTATTGCCAGTATCTTGCAGATTCATACATCTAAGGCTGCTCCAAATATCTCCAAGTCTGATGATCGTTAGTGTTGCGTGGGTTAAGATATTGAAGATGACTCTCATCCGGGATATTTAAAAGTAACTCTCCCCATGACAGCAACATCTTCTACCCCAAACCAATCCCAGGTTTTGCCCCTCTACGAGCAAGACTATTGCCGCTGGCTAGAAACCACAGCTAACCTGCTACGGGAAGGAAAACTCCAAAAACTTGATGTGGTGCATCTAGTTGAAGAAATCGAAGATATGGGCAAACGGGAAAAGCGATCGGTTGAGAGCAATTTGGAAGTAATTCTGATGCATTTGCTTAAGTATCAATATCAACCAGAACTGCGTTCTAATAGCTGGCGATTTACAATTTTAGAACATCGCGATCGCCTGGAAAAGCTTTTCCGAGACAGCCCCAGCCTGAAACCTTTTTTTGAATCTGTCTTTGAAGCGTGCTACACTCGTGCCCGAAAAAAAGCAGCGGTTGAAACGGGATTATCTTTAGAGCTATTTCCAGCCTCCTCTCCCTTTACCCTAGACGAAACCTTAAATCCAGATTTCTTACCGGAATTCTATTAGGTGTTAGGTGTTAGGTATTAGGTAGTAGGTGGTAGTGCGATCTGCTTACTATTATTGAATGGTGGGAAAGGTTTACTCCTATAGACCCTTGTTTTGTCCTATTATTAGATAATGGGACAGGTGTGCGCCTATAGACCTCTGTGAACCCCGTGCCTGGTGTGTTTCCATTGCCAGTACATCCCTACGGAGGTGCAGGGGAGACGGGGAGAGGGAACTCCATAGCGATCGCAACTTTACTATAATTGAAAAGAAATTTGAACTTAGTGGTTGTAAATTGCTATGCAAATCCAAGACTACTTTAACTTTCTAGCCTCCGACGATATCCGCATCAAAGGCAGCCGCATTGGTATCGAAACTGTCCTCTACGAATACATCTACCGTGCCAAAACCCCCGAAGAAATTGCCCAACAATTTGAGACAATTACCTTAGAGCAGATCTACGCCACTATCCTCTACTATCTACACAACAAAAGAGAGGTTAGCACTTACTTGGCTGACTGGCTAGAGTTTTGCCGTCAACAGCGAGAAGAGCAAAAACGTAACCCTTCTTCTGCAAGGCAGAGGTTTCGCCAATTGAAAGCCGAAGCAGATCTTCGGCGAAAGTCTACGAAATCGGCAACTGTTGTATGACGATCCAATATTTGCTGGATGAGCATATCGCCTCGCTTTACCGAACCCAACTGATGCGCCAAGCACCATATCTTGTCGTCAGAATGATTGGTGATCCAGATGCTCCTCCCAAAGGAACTCTTGATCCAGAGATTTTAGTCTGGTGTGAGACTCATGATTTCATTTTAGTAACAAACAATCGGAAATCTATGCCCAAACATCTGGCAGACCATCTTGCAGAAGGTCACCACATACCAGGTATTTTTGTCATCGATTTATCCAGCAATATTGGTGAAACTCTCACCGAACTCATCATCATTGCCGGAGCTTCTTTTCCCCAGGAATATCAAGACCGAATTGAATATTTGCCTTTGAGTGAATAATATTATGTCAGGTGTTTTGGATTTGTGCTACTATTATTGAATAATGGAGAAGATGTGCGCCTATAAATCCTCTGTGAACTCTGTGCCTGGTGTGGTTCCATATAATTAGAATCTGTTACTATATATAAGCAATAGCTGATTTCTTATATATGGTATGGCTCTGGTATCAGATGAACAATCACTAATTATTCGTACAGAACATGGGTTGACGATCGCAGGCACACGTATCACCATTTACGATGTCATGGATCATCTGTCGGCAGGCTGGGCACCCAAGCTAATTCTGAACTGGCTCCCTTTGACAGAAGAACAACTTAATGCCGCACTCTCCTACATTGATGCTAACCGCACTGAGGTGGAAGCAGAATATCAAACTGTTTTACAAGCAACTCAAGAAATGCGGGAGTACTGGGAGAATAAAAATCGAGAACGTTTGGCTCAAATTGCTAAGTTACCTCCCAAACCAGGACAAGAAGAGATTCATGCGCTCACTCCAAGCCTGGAAAGCAAAGCTGGGATTGAGTGCATGATTGTTTTGAATGAGAAACCCTATAAAATGATTACCTTACAGCTAGAGATAGACATTTCCGAAGATCGCCGTTTGACCATCCAGTTACCAGAAAATTGTCAGACAGGCAAACATCAAGTTGTCGTAGTACTTAACCCAGAAGATACTTCAGTAGAGAAGGCAAGCACTGATCTAGAAAAATCCGAGGCTTTTCAGGCTTTTTTAGAATCTGTTGCTGAGCGAAAGGAGGTTTATCAACGGCTTGCAGATTCCTAAATTTGTTGAGAAAGATGTTGTAATAGCAATCCATGAGTATCTGATCAACGAGTTTGGTGGAAAGCCAGGTATCTTGGATGAAGGTTTGTTGGAATCAGCTCTTGCTCAACCACAGCAAACCTTTTTTGGTGAACTTCTGCATCCCACGATTGCCAACCAAGCATCAGCATATCTCTACCACTTAGCAAAGAATCACGCTTTTGAAGATGGTAACAAACGTACTGCTCTTGGTGTTACAGAAACTTTTATTAGATTAAATGGCTACAATCTTGACCTATCCAATGATATCAAATCCGGTAGAATCGTTACACCTTGGTGACAAGAAGGCAGACGGCAGAAGGCAGATGGCAGAAGGAAAAGAGCAAGGTTGCAAGGTGGAAGGATACGATAAGTGTTTAGCCGGATTTGATATGAGGAGTTATTTGAGTTAACCGTTAAAGCAGCTACAGGAGAGTTGGAAAAGGTGGAAATAGCAGAAGTGCTAGCGGCAAAACTGGTTAAAGTTTCATCATAAATAATCTTTACAGAGTGAAAAGACACTAAAAAAACTTGAAATTAAGCTGCCAGTCTTTTCATTCTCAAAGCGATCGCAGATGCTCTTAACGAAATAATGTGATCACCGTAGGGGCGCACCGACGTGCGCCCTAAACACTTGCTTGCCCTAAATCCGCGTGACGTTCCCTATCCACTTCATCAAAAATTTCAGCAATTTCCTCATCGTTTTGCCACGCTCCAATAATAGCTTGTAGCTGTTCCCATTTTTCATCTGATTCAACTGGTAGATTATTGGGTATTTGGATAAAAATTTCCAGTCCATCGGGAATGGGGAGGGATTCTACAAGCTCAATTGTTTTGCCGCGTATAATACCAAATCCGCTTTTAAAAGCACAATATCACAATTTGCCTAAGCCTTTGACAGAAGCGGATTTAGTCGATATGGTTAATCAGTCTATGTAAACCGGATTTGGTATAATTCCTTTGACTTTCATGATTTTTAGTAGGGGTTAGGTAAATAACGTGTGAGGTAGGAGGTGGTTCCGGTGTCAGTGGCATTATCATTACCAAAGAATGCCGATTGATTGTCGATTTATCAAGATAATAACATGTCTAAAATTGTTTGTGGCAACTGTTCATACGTCCTGAACCTCTCCACAATTCCTAATCCTTACGAATTTGACTCCTTTAAGTCACAAGAAGTGGATGACTTTCTCAATGAAGTTATGCAAAAAGTTCTTCATTATCCAGATGTTCAAACTAAATTAGCAGTTTTCAGCGATTTGTGGGCAGAAAAATCTCATGGTTTCCTACGCTGTCCTAATTGTGGCTCAATTATCCTGACTCACAAAGATGGAAGCATTGAAACTTATGCTAAAATCTGATTAATGAAACGTGCGATCGCGTTACTGATGTATACACCAGGACAGGCAAGATGAGAGTTCCACTTAACATAAACCATCCTGTACTGTGAACCATTGGGAATGGGCGCACGTCGGTGCGCCCCTACAGTCCAATAGCAAATATTGTAGATTGGGTGAAGCTTTCGCTAAACTCAACAATCGACTCTATCTGTGCGTAGCTGATTGCAATTAACAGGAACTGAAGTATACTGCACAATGTCCCGCAAGTCTTTTTCTGCGGCATAGCTCAACTCATAGGTACGCATCACACCTTACCCAGTTCTTGCAAGGTTTCCTCAGTGATTTGCTCAAACGTCTTGTGGGATATTTCCCCACGTTTGGCAGCAGCAACCCTTTCTAAAAGCAAAGACTTGAGCGCATCCCATGCTTGTTGTTCATCTTGGTTAACCCCAACAGGAAAAAGCCTTTCTAAAACATATTCTTTAATAGATTTTCCTTGCATCGCAGCCATCGCCTTAATCTGCTGATGCTGTTCTCCAGTGAGTTCGACGGTTAATCTACTCATATCTCTCGTTAATCATATGCCAACTTCATTTGAGAGTAACAAAAAATGTAAAAATGTACAATTGTAATTTTGTAGGTATATGACCAAGCCGCAGATACCTCTGCCTTGGATGCAGAAGTTCCGAAGTTTCCTTTGACTGCTGTGGAGGCAAACTAATGCGATCTGAAGAGCAGAGCAAGCTTGTGCGATCTGCTTGCAGCAGCGCTTGCGCTATCGCAACTCTACATCGTTATTTTGTGGTATTATATTGCGAGAGGAGGTTTATCAACGGCTTGCAGATGCCTAAATTTGTTGAGAAAGATGTTGTCATAGCAATTCATAAGTATCTGAGCAACGAGTTTGGTGGAAAGCCAGATATTACACCTGCTTTAGCGCCTCCCCATGGCGCATAAGTGGCTGGTGAAGACTTGATCGTTATTGATGGAAATAAATATTGCTATTATTAGAAGAGGAATCAACTTGAATAATAGGCGATCGCGCTGCCACTCAACTCTTCCCTTAGAGTGCTACCTAAGTATTAGAAGCAGGTAATACTCTCTCGACTAGGATACTTAAGTAAAAATACTGAGAAATTATATTTGAATAGTTACATGAGAATCACAGGTAATCTTAATCTACGTCCTCATCTATTCCCTCTCATTTTGAGTATAGTTGTTGGTCTGGTGGTTTTGTTCATGAGATATTGGACTTTGCCACATTCTTTTTTATATTTATTTTGGCATGTATTAATCGGAACCACTGTATTGAAACGATACTTAATCAATCCTTTTATGATTGACTCAATATCCGATATTAGATTTTCTCTTCTTATAACAATAATTACTGGATTTTTTATTGTGAGTCTAGTAAAGTCATGGAGTTGTTTTGTGAAAGCTAGAAAAAAAACTACTTCAGCTATTCTACCTCTATGGATTAATATAATTACTATTTTTGTTGTAATTTATGGCAACTATCCTAGTATTTTTAGAGATTTTTACTCAAACTTTAAACCAATGCAAGAAGTGGTTCAAATGGTTGAATCAGGACAACTAACTTTTTCATCTATATATGAAATTTATGATCATGATAGCATTGACATAGTAGATCTCCCTACTAAATACAAAAACCTTTCGATTGCGGATATCCGGGGGGAAACAACAGGAACATTTTATGTTGTTCGAGGGCTAGATAAGCAAATAAATTTAATTGCTTTTATACGTACAGCAGGAACAGATCCCATTGGGCAGAGATATACTGCTTTTATGTATAAACCTAGAGGGAAATCCATCAGTCCTGAAGAGATTTGGGGAATAAATGTTACCACTCCTTCGCTAGAGATAATCGAAGTAAAAAAAATAACAACGCCAAGCTTGAATCCCGACAAGGCCAATTGGTTTTGGGTAGATGTCTATGAAGATTAGTGGGATCTCAAGAGCAGAGCAAGCTTGCGCGATCTGCTTGAAGCAGCGCTTGCGCTATCGCAACTCTTCATCGTTATTTTGTGGTATTATTATTGGATAATAGGATAGGTGTGCACCTATAACCTCTAGGTGAACTCTGTGCCTTTGTGGTTCTATCGCCGGGATGCCTTACCAGAATCCTAATTTAGTATGATAATGAATAATACTTTCTGTATGATTCTAACCAATCTTAACAGAGGCTT
>JAAHGR010000007.1:27762-31986 GCA_010672425.1 Symploca sp. SIO2E6 | reverse complement strand
CAAAAAAAGCTGGCATGAGTCATCAAGACTTCTATGTTCGAGCAGTAGCCAAAGCCTTAAAGATAGATTATCGAGGAGCAGTTGCAGATTACACCCAAGCTATTGAACTCAATCCTAGCTTTATTGAAGCTTACCTCAAACGGGGTGAAATACTTTATAAACTTGGAGATGCAAGGGGAACCCTTAGAGATTGTAATCAAGCACTCAGCCTCAATCCCAATTTAGTTCAGGCTCACTACTACAAAGGAAGGGCACGTTATAGATTAGGATATACCCAAGCAGCGATCGAAGCTTATACTCAGGCAATTAACCAAGAACCTGATTATGCCCAAGCTTATTATCATCGAGGTTTAGCTTACAAAGATTTAGAAGAGCGCTCCCAGGCGAGTCAGGATTTGCAACAAGCTACAACTCTGTTTCGTGAGCAAGGGGATGGGACAGGCTATCAGTTGGCACAGGAAACTCTAAGAATTTTCAACCGAACTCAAAGGAAACTTCCCATAGCGATCGTAAAGACAGCGCTCAGTGATACACTAAAAACTTTCCAGTTGTTTGCTCTTAATCCCGTTGGGGGAATGCTACCAGCTTTTGGGAGACTGGATCAGCGACGGATAGCACCAGTAGCGATAATGTTTGCCTTAATTTTCGATTGCTGCTTTATCTGTGGGGTTTATTTAGGATGGCAAGATTTACTCCCTCAAGCTTCCCTATTCCGGCTGATGGTGGTGGGAATTGTACCATTTATTAGCTTGGCAACCCTAAGTAGAATCGCTCGTTTAATCTGCCGTAGTTCCGGTAGTTGGGCCGGAGATCTGTTCCTAGCGGGTGCTACTCTTTTACCAGCAGGATTTCTGGCTTTAGCTAGTGGTATTTCTCAGAGTTTAGGTGTTCAGGCAATGATTGCGATCGCGGTATTCGCCAGTTGCTACCTGATTCTTACCCTTTACAGCGGTTGCACTCAGATTGCTAATCTTTCCGAACAAGCAGCAACGCTGTTGATTCCGATGATGTTATTAGTGAGTGGCTGGTGTTTCTATCTTGTTTTGCAAATTTTGTAGGGTGTGTTATAGCGTAACGCACCAACAATTACCACATAATACCATTTACAAAAAGCAACTATGATTTAAGATAGAGATAAATTTATAAAATGCTGTAGGGGCGGGTTCACCAGCCATCTAGCACATCGACCAGCCAATGAGATAAACCCGCCCCGGTATAACCCAAGATGAGCTCACCAGACGCCGGGGCGGGTTTGGTTAAGTTATCGTTGAAGAGAAAGATATTGAGCGAACCCGCCCCTACAGATGTACGGAATTGTATTTCCAATCCCCAATTCCCAATTCCCAATTCCCAATTCCCAATTCCCAATTCCCAATTCCCAATTCCCAATTCCCAATTCCCAATTCCCAATTCCCAATCCCCAATTCCCAATTCCCAATTCCCAATTCCCAATTCCCAATTCCCAATTCCCAATCCCCAATTCCCAATTCCCAATCCCCAATTCCCAATTCCCAATTCTGCTATCTTCGATCACTGAGCATTAACCGGAGATAATCGCCAATATTCATGGAAAGTTGGTCTTCCCCAGGAGTTGCTGAGGACTATATCCACGTTGTTGTAACAATTACCTACATTAAGACCCAAGGCATAATTGCTGAATCTCTTCGATTGGATGGCGTAAGTGTCGGGATCGTTGGTGACTGGAACCAATACCCAGGATTGTAAATCATTAGTTTCATCGCGGGGTCGCAACCTGGGAAAAGCGCTTTGCCCAGGTTGGTCTGGCGCTTGGAGATACAACAACTGGGTAGCATCCTCAGTCTGAATCAGGTAAGTTCCATCGGTCTGCTTGACTAGAACCCACAGGTGTCCTTGCTGAGGTATTCCAGGAACTTGATTAGGAGGATCCTCCGCCCATACATGGATTACCTGATTCAAAACAGGAATGTAACCACGAACTATACAATAAAGACCCGTTACTTGGTGAATGAACATCCAGGTACCGGAACGATCTTCTGGGCGTGGCATAGTAATTTCCTCATCAAGTGGTACTGTAATTGTGACGGTCTTGCCGCCAACGACTTCTCCATCGGCAATGACATCAAGGGAGCCACTAAAGACTTGATCCTCGTAGCTGGCTTCTACTGTGCCAATCCAGTCAACGTTAAAGCTAATTTCATGGTCTCGATCTCTCCTCAGGGGACCATGACCTTCGGTAGGTGCGATCGCAACCACAAATGGTGCGGTGGCTCGGCTGGCTACCAGACTGACATTGCCAATTGAGGTGATCTGTGATGCCAATTCATTTTTGATCGTCTCCGCAATCGTATTGGCACTGACCCCTTGGACAATTTTGCCACCTGTAGCCTTGGCGATCCTTGTCCCTTGTTCGGGGGTGCCGCCGGGTTCGCCGCAGTATTCCCGATACCCTGTAGCTTTCTCTTTTGGATCGTCATCCAGACCCGCTGGAGCACCACGGCTCTCCAAACTGAAGGCTAGCACCTTGATCTTTTCTGCCACTAGCTTTTCGGTGACCGATGCCTCGGTGATGTCGTAGGATAGACCGGAGATGGCCTGACAGACTGCGTCGTGACCGGGTGCATCACCAAACCAGATGATGATCCGCTGAGAATCAGCACGCCAACCAATCGTGCCACCTGGTGCTTCGGCAATCTGATCGAGGGCGTAAAACTGAGCCTCAGGAACGTCTCGACCTCCAGTTACTGTCCAAGTAGCGATCGCTGCTTGGATCTCAGCTGTGTTGGCACTCAAGCTATGCTGATGCAGGAAGGCGTAGGGATGTCTGTTAGGCTCTGGAGCCGGAAAATCTTTGTATTCGCCAACCCCGAACTGGACATCGGCTCCCAGGGATCCAATGTCGGTTAGGACATCCAATATACCAACTTTGACAGCATTGATCGCATCCCTCATGCTACCAGTCGTATCGGCGAGAAAATAGGCATCTACTTTCGGGACTATCTCAGATTTCGAGATAGTCACATTCACCACTTCAACGAGAGTCTGATCTTTTGACAGAGTCAGATCATTTGTTGCAGGTGAAACCTGAATAGGAATAGTCATAAATTGGAATATCTCCTATGGCACACTTACCTATAAGTTTTGTGCCTTATTTATGTTCTAAATTACTGCGATACTTGTCAATCCTAAACAAGTTAAGAATCATTAAGCCTAATCTCTGGAGTTTAGACTAAGACAAAATAGCCCATTCTTTTTTTTGGGCTCAGATAGCAATAAGCCATAAACTGGAGCCTGATCAACGGCATAAATTAAAACAACAGTATCCATACCGGCAGTCCCCAGAACCCCGACTTCTTTAAGAAGTCGGGGTTATTAAATGCGGGTAAATTGGGCAGATAGATTCTGGAGGATTGTCCTGGTGTGGTTGTTTCTTCTAATATATATAAGCACACACCTTCTCTATCAGAAAGTAATGTTAGCAAAAAACAATATCAAAGTCAAAAAATGTACACAATTGCATTCCCAATTCCCAATTCCCAATTCCCAATTCCCAATTCCCAATTCCCAATTCCCAATTCCCAATTCCCAATTCCCAATTCTCAATTCTCAATTCTCAATTCCTCACCAATCTCATCAAGTCTATCGTTAGCATCTTTTGAAAGTTTGAGACAATAACCAGTAGATGCCAAACCTCCAGTTGCAGTGATAGTCCCTTCATTAGCTTTACCCAAAAGGACAAGACCAACTCCGGCAAAACTGATCAAAATACAGCTTGTGGTGGTAACAAGAGCCAGGTTAAAACTCTGACGAGCTTGGCGTAATCGTTCTTGGAGAATAATCAGTTCGATTGTAGAGTCAGAGTTGGGGCTAAGTTTGTCATTCATCGGTGTTATTGTACCTAAACTTGATATCTCCAATATGGCTCTAAATCCCTGCAATCTAGACTAGACAATGATTGAATTGCCAATTACTTGTGATTTCTCTATGATTGTCCTATGCCTAAGTTGTGATGGAGCAATACCAAATTCGGGTTAATCACCCCCGTTTTGAGCAAAACGCGAAAATCCTGTAGTAGCGTGAAACACCTCAAAACGTAGGTTGGGTAGAGCTTTCTTCGAGACCCAACACAGCCTGCTCCAGCGTTGGGTCTCGTTGCCTCGACCCAACCTACATCTCCTGGGTTAATAGACGAATTTGGTATAAGCGATCGCTCTCAAAGATATCTCAGACTATGACGTACAATAG
>JAAHGR010000007.1:0-27752 GCA_010672425.1 Symploca sp. SIO2E6 | reverse complement strand
GACCCAACACAGCCTGCTCCAGCGTTGGGTCTCGTTGCCTCGACCCAACCTACATCTCCTGGGTTAATAGACGAATTTGGTATAAGCGATCGCTCTCAAAGATATCTCAGACTATGACGTACAATAGCCGTAGTAATAAAAAGAAGATAACTATGATTGTCCTATGTTTCAGTTGTGATGGAGCAATACCAAATTCGGGTTAATCACCCCCGTTTTGAGCAAAACGCGAAAATCCTGTAGTAGCGTGACACACCTCAAAATGTAGGTTGGGTAGAGCTTTAGAAAGTGACCCAACACAGCCCACTCCAGCGTTGGGTCTCGTTGCCTCGACCCAACCTACATCTCTTGGGTTAATAGACGAATTTGGTATAAGCGATCGCTCTCAAAGATATCTCAGACTATGACGGACAATAGCCGTAGTAATAAGAAGAAGATCACGATCTGTGCATCTCTAGAAGGAGTAGAGAAAGCTGAGAAAGCTTTGATACGTCTAGGATTTGATTCAAAAACCAATTTTGCTAAATCTCAGCTTTTGTCACGTAGTACAGTTACAAAATTTTTTAATCGTCAACCGATTCAGGTTGATACCTTTAAGAAAATCTGTGCTGAATTACAATTAAATTGGCGAGAAGCTACGGAAACCTTAGTAGATGCAATACCTAAGGGTTTGGAGAAATCTGATTGCCGCCGGTTGGAGTCCAATAAGGTAACTGAAGGGGGTCAACCAATGCAAGTGCTGAAGCGTCAAGTAACTGTTTTAGACAAAGACAGTCAAAAAACTAGGGTAGTTATTACCCTTGAAGGGGACATAAATTCACCCCCTAATCTTGAAATCCTAGCATTAACTATCAAAACCTATTCAGGCCATACCATCAAAATAATTGATATTCGAGAAGGCAGTATTAAAATAACCGTTGAGGGCTCTCCAGAAGATATCGAAAAACTTTTATTGAATTTTCAAGTAGGAGAAATCAAGGAATTAAACGGTTTCCCGGTTGAGGACATACAAGTTTTGAGTGAAAGCTCAAAGGATGAGGAAAACAATGACAAGATTGATAAATGGCGTCTAGTCCGGGAAATTGTTAATCAAGGAGCGAGAAATCGCAACCTGCGAGATGCTGACTTGAGTGATGCTGACTTGAGTGATGCCAACCTGAGTGATGCTGACCTGCGAGATGCTGACTTGAGTGATGCTGACCTGAGTGGTGCCAACCTGAGTGGTGCCAACCTGAGTGGTGCTAACCTGAGATCTGCCAACCTGATTTTTACCAACCTGAGTGGTGCCAACCTGAGTGGTGCTAACCTGAGATCTGCCAACCTGAATTATGCCAACCTGAATTATGCCAACCTGAGTTGTGCAAGAATAAACGAGCAAACAAAAATTGATAATAAATGGCGTCTAGTCTGGGAAATCGTTAATCAAGGAGCTAGAAAACGCAAACTTAGTTATGCTGACCTGGGTTATGCCAACTTGAGTGATGCCAACTTGAGTGATGCCAACCTGATTGGTGCCAACTTGAGTGATGCCAACTTGAGTGATGCCAACCTGATTGGTGCCAACCTGAGGTCTGCTAACTTGAGTAATGCTAACTTGAGTAATGCTAATTTGAGTGATGCTCATTTGATTTATGCCAACCTGAATGGTGTCAGAATAAATGAGCCAACAAAAATTGATAGTAAATGGCGTCTAGTCTGGGAAATTGTTAATCAAGGAGCGAGGAATCACAACCTAATTGATGCCAACCTGAGGTCTGCTAACTTGAGTAATGCCAACCTGAGTGATGCCGACCTGATTTTTGCCAACCTGAGTGGTGCTAACCTGAGCTCTGCCAACCTGAGTTTTGCTAACCTGAGCTCTGCCAACCTGAGTGGTGCTAACCTGAGCTCTGCCAACCTGAGTTTTGCTAACCTGAAATCTGCCAACCTGAATTATGCCAACCTGAATGATGCCAACCTGAATTGTGCAAGAATAAACGAGCAAACAAACTTGAATGATGCTAATGTGAATGATGCTAATGTGAATGGTGCTCGGTTTAAAGAAAATTTAGGACTTACCGAAGAAATGAAACTTGACTTGAAACGACAAGGAGCCATCTTTGAAGACTCTAGGATTTACGAATTGACACAAAAGCTGTAATGTGCGTGGGTGTAATAAGACAGTTAATCCTACTCTGATTGACATAGCACAGACCTGATTTCCCTAGAACTGAAGGAAAGTAAAATCAGGAATAACTAATCAACCAAATATTAGGTATTAACAGCGAGTCTCTTGCACTTCAGAACTTACGCAGGTTTTGGGATTAGCGATCGCATGGCAGAATTAGCGATCGCATAGCAGAATTAGCGATAGTCCTAGACTCGACCGGCGATCGCTCTACAGTTTTGAGCCGCCGCTAACCGACTTCCTTATAAAATTATTGTGGATGTTAGGTTTCCTGACTAAAATGAAATGCAATTATGTTCAATGTAGGGGCAAAGTGTAAAAATTGTAGTAGGAGCATCTTACCATTGATGTCAATTTAAAGTGAAATCCTTGCCCCGCCTGTCGTTTAAATGACAGTCTCATAGCTCAAGTCATCTGAAGATGACTCTCAATAAATCCGAAAAATTTAGTCCATTTTAATGGACTTAAGCTATTAGCCTCATCATTTAAATCCAAGGCGGGTTATGGCATCTAACCAGCTGGCTATGTCTAGGCTAAAGTTGACACCAATGCATCTTGCTTCCTTTGGTGCAGTTTCTCTCAGAGCAACATATATGGCTTACAGTGACTTCACACTAGATGAACTCTTAGAAAAATTTGATCTGGCTATGGAAGATGTTCCCGGTTTATTTACCGGAATAGAAGCCAAAGAAGCCAATGCTTATCTCCGACAAACCTTGGAACAAAATTTAGACCTTGCCATTGCTATCAATACAGAAAAGGCACGCTCAGAGATGATTATTGCCCCGATTCTCATCGAAATTCGTCGCCGCTATGCTCAACATTTAAGCTTATTTTCAGGAGTAGAATTTAACGTTGATCGTACCCAGGGATTAAATGGGGTTTGTGACTTTATCCTCAGCCAGTCTCCTGAGCAGCTTCTGATTCGTACCCCGGTGGTTACCATCGTCGAGGCCAAAAATGAAAACCTGAAAAGTGGTTTTGCTCAGTGCATGGCTGCTATGGTTGGCGCACAAATGTTCAATGCTCGTAAACAGAATCAGATTCAGACTATTTATGGTGTTGTGACCATTGGCACAATCTGGCGATTTATCCAACTCCAGGATAAGAAATTGCAGATTGATTTGAAGGAATACTATATAGATAATCTAGACCAAATTTTAGGTATTCTCTGTTTCTTTGCTGAACCACAATAATGGGGAATGGGGAATTGGGAATTGGGAATTGGGAATTGGGAATTGGGAATTGGGAATTGGGAATTAATATTACTCTCGAGAAACTAGCTTTTAGCCGTAAGGGGTTTGGGCGGAAAGCGAAGCATGGTGCGAAGCAGCATAGCATTTGGATTGATATACTCGGGTCTAAGTACTTAAATTATCGCCCAAATGCTACTATTCGAGAACGCTTCGCTTTCCGCCCCTACTGCTCCCCAAAATGTTTCTCCCATTCAATTGGGGCACCATCTGCTCCTCAGGAGCTCTTGAGAAACTATTTTAGATTTTATAGCAACCGCCAGGGCGGTTGCTATATAATGCGAAAACGTGAAAATATTTTAGTGCGTAAGCGATGCTAGCGCGTAGCGCAAACATCTTGCTCGCTAGTATTATACAAATTAAATGCGTAACAACTTATATATTGAGATTAGTGCGAGCATCTTGCTCGCTGCTGCAGTGCATAATACTTCTCGGTAATCGCTTACATTTTTCCCCCATCTTCCTTGTCTCCCTTGTCCTCCCCATCTTTCCTTAACCGAGCAGCATTACCGCCCCACCGGCATAACCGGGGCGGGTTTAGCAAATTGATTTGTCAATGTACTTAACGGATTGGTGAACCCGCCCCTACAGAGTCATAATTTACCAATACAGGGTCATAATTTACCAAGGAAGATACTAGATGCGATCGCTTTTGTAGCCTCCTACCTTATTATACTAGTAGTCTACCTTTATATATAAGCGCACACCTTTTCCATTATAGGATAGTATCAAAAAACAATAGCCAAGTCAACAAATGTATTCTCCATTCCCAATTCCCAATTCCCAATTCCCAATTCCCAATTCCCAATTCTAAATTCCATTCACCAACCGCTCAATAGCCTGGGCATCGGTAGGCAAACCAGCTGTCAACACTTCTGCACCAGTTGCGGTTACTAAAACATCATCTTCGATCCGAATACCTCGCACATCACTAAATTGGGCAAGTTTGTCCCAATTGACCACATCTTGATATTTTGACCGTAGCTCAGAGTCCTGTAAAATGGCTGGGACTTGATAGAATCCCGGTTCAATGGTCACTAACATTCCCTCTTGTAAAGGTCGATCAAGTCGCAGGAAACCTAAGCCAAAGCGATCGCTTCTGGTTCGACCTTCTTGATAACCGGCTAAATCTCCTAAATCTTCCATATCGTGGACATCTAAACCCAGCAAATGTCCAATACCGTGGGGAAAGAACAAGGCGTGAGCATCTGTGGCAACTAAATCTGCTGCTTGTCCTCGTAGAATGCCTAAATCGACTAATCCTTGGGCAATTACCTCGGCTGCCAGTAAATGAAGGTCGCGATATTCTACCTGGGGACGGATGCGGTCAATACAAGTATCATGGGCAGCTAAGACTAGATCGTAAAGCTCCCGCTGAGTAGAGGAAAACTCACCAGTGGTAGGGAAGGTACGAGTCACATCTGCGGCCCATCCCATGGCTGTTTCTGCGCCAACATCTGCTAGAAGTAAGTCTCCTGGTTGTAGTGGGTGGTGATATTGGCCATTGTGGAGTACCTCACCGTGAACTGTAACAATGCTGGTATAAGCACAAGTCAGATTGTGGGCAATAATTACCCCCTCTATTGCTCCCCTGACAGCTGCTTCCTCCTTAGCGGTTTTAGTTGCTGCCATACCAGCTTTATGTGCTTCTATAGTAACTGCTGCTGCTTGTCGTAACTCCGAGATCGCTTCAGTATCGTGGCACAAACGTACAGAAGTGATCGCGTGAGCTAAATCCCGGTCAATCCCTTCTGGGGTATAGGATGGCGCTACTGCTCGATTCAGGATTTTGGTTTGTTGTTGGTAAGTGGTGGGATTCTGGAGGGCAATTGTGGCGGCACCGGTTGCTCTTGCTGGCAATTCAGATAGGGGAAAAGCTGCATCTGCACCGATCCTCTGGGCAATGTCTTCCCGTTTAGGCATCTCCCCATGCCACAAGGCACTCTCGGCAGAAGCTTCATCCATAAATAGTTCCAGCCTGTCCCCATCTAGGAAAATTGCCGCATTTTTTAGGGGTAAACCAGCAAAGTACAGGAAGTGGCTACTAGCACGAAAGGGGAAGGAACTAATTGGACAGTTACGAGAACTTGAACTCCCTGACCAGAGAATGACCGGGAAAGCAATCTTTTGGGCAAGGCGTTGACGTCTAAGTCGCAGGGTTGTTGGAAGAGAATTGTGAATTTCCATAATATTAGGTTATCAGCATTTAGCTGTCAGCTCCAAAGCCCATAAAATCGTTGAGAGGCTTAGGTCAAATCAGCCTTCGCCGCCTCTATTTTTTTAATTGCTAGGAAGCTATAATCATTGCTAAACAAAGGTTGTAGCTATTGTTGTCACCCCGTCAGCCAAGATCTCTACCGAGTTCTCGACCTCCACATAGACAAAGCCGGAGACCTCAACCGATACCTTAACCGAGACCCAGACATAAATCGAGTCCTTAAGCAAAGCCTTGACAGAGACCTCTATCGAAACCTCGACCGAAATCTTTACCTATACCTCAATCGAGTTCTCGACCTATACCTCAATCGAGTCCTCGACCGAAACCTCTACCAAGACATTAATCGAGTCCTCGACCGAAACCTAGACCGAGATATCAATCGAACTCTAGACCTAGACCTCAACCAATTCCTCTACCGATACCTCAACAAAACAATAGAAATAGACAAAGCTAGTGATTTCCTGATTTTGTACTTCCCTCTGCTTTTTTTGATTGTTATTTATCATATCCTGTTAATAATCTATCAGGCAGCATCCAAAAATAGAGGGGCGCTAGATATAAGCCGTCAAGAGAGTGAAGCTATCAGCCGCAAGTATCAAGAAAAGATAGATGAAATTTACCCGCTTTATTTTTACTTAGTATTACTAGACGAGCGACAAGCAGGACGGATACCAGCCTGGGAAGGTATTCGGTTAGTTAGAGAGAAAGTTGATTGAAGATTGGCTCTAAACTGTAGGTTGGGTAGAGCTTTCTTCGTAACCCAACACAACCCACTCTTGAATGTTGGGTCTCGTTCCTCGACCCAACCTACATCTATTTAATCATTTTGGCTGTGTCACGCCACTCTTGGCGTGGTACAGCTAAAACTGCTTTGTTAGGTTAAACGGAGTGAAACCCAACACTCCTTCTGTGCTACGTTGGGTTACGCTACCGCTTCACCCAACCTACATCTATTCCATCATTTTTGGTGTGTCACGCTACGACAACAGAGTAACTCGGTATGAGGAAAAGCGATCGCGAATATCAATAACCCCCAGCTACCAATGGTTACAGTAGCTGAGGGCTGTTTAATTTAGTGCTTAAGGATAGAATTTAACTTTAGTTATTAACAGTATGAAGTGTTTAGGACAACTTTAGGTTTAGTAATGGTAAAGAATAGGTAAAGAGATAATAAACTTGTGACGCAATTGCTTACAAACCAGCCTCCAGATTGGATTTAAGCTCATGAAAGAGTCAGGTTACCTGGAGAGAAAGACACTCCCAGAGTCACCAATGTCATTTTTCCAAAAACCGCTGAGAATCTTTCCATTGGAAGATACATGGAGATTGATCTCTCCTGTAGTGCTATCTGTAGCTGTATAGCTAAGGTTAACCTTCTCTCCCACAATCGTACCTTGTGCCTCTGCTATTTGGTATTGAGATAACTTAAATCCTTGACAAGAAACACGATTACCCTCCTGTCGAAACAGGATATACCCGGCTCCAGGATTTTTCCAATGTCCACTGAGATCCAAGGCTGGAGTTGAATTGGGACTAGACTCTACAGGTGTAGTCGCTACTGAGGTAGTAGTCGTTTTTGGGGAACTAGTAGGTTTACTCTTTCGGGAACTAGCAGATTCAATAGTAGCCTCTGAAGTTTGAGTTGGAGTTGTACAACCAGCGATAATGATGGAAAGTAGTGTAGTAACAAACCAAAAAATTTTCATAAAAAACGTTGACCCCAAAACTCAAACGGTTCTGGTGCTGAAATTACAAAACAATTGTTACACAGAGGTGGGCACATTCCGAGATAATATGCCTATAGTTTCTCCCACCTTTCCTGAGTTATGTTTGACGGTGCAGCAAATCTTTCAATCCGAGGATTAGACAAGTTGCAAACTTAAAATAGGCTTAGCTGAGTTGGTAGTAAATCAATGCTATCCCAAGGTAAAGGTGGAACCGAAGCATCATGCTCTTCCAGCAACTGCTGGAAATGGCGAGCATTACCCGGAGAATATTCCTCAAGGGGACAGTGGACAAAAAAGTAGATGCGTTTACCCAAGCGCAACCACTGATTCACCAAAATTACCCATTCTTCCAGAAATGGTTGATTCACTTCTTGGACGGGATGACTAATAAAACGCACTATGCTAAAAGCTGTAGTAACAACTGGTTGCAATGGCAGTTTCGGCTTACGGACATCTAAAGGCGGTGAGTAATTAGTCGAACTACTATATGCTGGTCTAGTGTCTAAAAGTACCCGTCCTACCCCCAGTTGTTCCAGGATGGTATTGAGATGCTCACTGTGGGGTGTCTTAAACCAGTCAGGATGGCGAACTTCCAGAGCCAGGGGTACTTCACTCCTCGGCCATGCAGTCAGAAAAGCAATGAGATCATCCAGGGAAGCTGGTGCATAGCCAGGGGGTAGCTGTACAAAAATTGGGCCGAGGTGTGCTCCTAAACCCTGCATCTGTGCCAAAAACTCTAAAGCTTCAGGAATTGAGGGTTCTAACAAACCATTGTGAGTCAGTTTACGAGGCAACTTTGGGCAAAATTCAAAACCTGGTGGCATTTGGGTTGCCCAACGGGTAATAGTTTCTGGATTGGGTACCGAATAAAAAGTTGTATTGCCTTCTACTGTGGTGAAACGCTGGCAGTAAAGGGATAAGAATTCTGCTGCTTTACTTCCTTGGGGATAAAATTCTCCAAGCCACCCTTTGTATGCCCAAACTGCACAGCCGAGAAAAAAGTTCATGATAGAAACCGAAACCGGGAGAAACCGGTTTTTTTGCAAGAACAACCACGAAATACTAGCATTTACCCAAAAACCCGGTTTCTGAGAAGCTGGTTGTTGGAGAGAAACCGGGTTTTTTGTTTCTGAGAAGCTGGTTGTTGGAGAGAAACCGGGTTTTTTGTTTCTGACTTCTTTTTGGACTGAAGTCCTACTACTGCTCATTACTTCAAAACCCGACTCAATCGACCAACTTCAGCAGACCCTAACTAAACAGGAGGCCATATGACTATTGTAAGGTGGAAGGTAATTATAACTGTTTATCCTTTCCTTGATATTACACACTTATACAGCAAACCCTAAATATGCTAAAATGGCAGAAAGCATTATTCTTACCCCCCAGGTAACTGATGATGGTTCCTTCACTTTCTTTTGTGAAGAAATCGGTGAGGCATTTCACAGCTCTCAAGGGGCAAAACAGGAAGCTCAGCTCAAGTTTGTGGAACCTTGCCAACTGGCGACAAAAGCTCAGCCACCGATAGTGCGGATTCTGGATGTCTGTTATGGATTGGGATACAACAGTGCCTCAGCTTTAGAAAAGATTTGGGCAAGTAATCCCCACTGTCGCATTGAGTTAGTTGCCCTGGAATTGAACCCAGCTGTGCCAAGAGCCGCGATCGCTTATGATTTGCTTAGGGGTTGGAGTCAGCCAATACCAGAACTCTTAGCAGAATTGGCAACATCTGGAAAAGTGGACAGTAAATATTTCCAGGCTCAATTGCTTCTAGGGGATGCCAGAACTACTATAAAACAATTGCTCAAATCAGGTTTTCAGGCAGATGGGATTTTTCTCGATCCCTTTTCCCCGCCCCGGTGTCCCCAGTTATGGACAGTGGAATTTATCCAACAATTAGCCAGTTGTTGTGCCAAAACGGGGAAAATTGCTACCTATTCCTGTGCTGCTGCAGTTCGCACTGCTATGCTGGCTGCTGGCTGGCAAATTAGCGAAATTTTACAGGTGGGCAAGCGGCAACCAGGAACTGTGGCCAGTTTCAGTACTACTGATTTAGAACCATTGTCAGTGCGATCGCAAGAACATTTACAGACTCGTGCTGCGGTTCCTTACCGTGACCCTCAACTATCTGATCCAGCCTCAGTCATTCTACACCGCCGTCGCTTGGAACAAGCAGCATCTTCCTTGGAGCCAACCTCCCATTGGAAAAAGCGTTGGTTGAAAAAAGAATACAGTAATTCAGAATAACGAGGGGTGCTCTGCAATACTGCTCAGATCAGCCCTAATATCAAGTTCGCAAAACAGTTATAATTACCTCCATAAATAAGATTATGGACATGATTCTATAGGTAGAAACCGAGAAACCGGGTTTCTAGCAAGAATAACAATGAAATGTCAACATTTTTCCAAAGAAACCCGGTTTCCAGATTGATTGCGCAAGATCTGAGTTAAGGCAATATTATACTTAACACTTAACACCTACTTTTGAGAAACATCAGAATAACTCCAGCTACCCCGGCACTAGCAATCATAATTAACCAAAAATTTGCTCCTATGGTATTGGGATGCTCCAAAGCCCAACCTCCTAAAGATGGACCAATCAAAAAGCCAATTGCCCAACATTCCGATTCCAGGGCAAAATAGATTCCTCTCAAGTAAATGGGTGCGATGTCTCCCACTAAGGCAGAAGCAGCAGGTGAATAAAGAATCTCGGCTATGGCAATCAAAGAAAAGGCTCCAAGGGCAAAAATCAATGGTTTAGTAGATATTATGCCAGTCAGCCAAAGTAAAGGACACACCCACTCAATGATCAATGACATATAGCGCTTTGCGCTGTAAGAAAGTACACCAGATCAAAGTCCCCCTTTCCAAGGGGGATTTAGGGGGATAAACAATGTACCTCATAGCAGAGCCAACCGCCGTATCATAGGCGGCATGGGGAATTGACCATTGATTTTACTCAGGACTTCACAAGCCTGTCACCGGTTTGCGTAGACAACACCTCACTCACTCCGGACTTGGCACGCACCGCCCGAAACATCCCAAAACGACATAGCCCAGCCCCAAATGCCAGCCGCATCAACAGAAATGTGGGCACTTCTCGCAAGGATTTAATCAACCCAGTCACGCCAAATCGAATAATCCCCGCTGGACGGACAATGCCCTGCCAGATGGAGTCGAGCCATGAGGGTAGGGTTTCAGCAGTCCAATCAGCTGTGGTTACTTCACCTGCAACCAGTCCAGTTGCTTCTAGTAATTCTGAAAACCCTTCAATGCTGGAAAATGCCGGATGAGACCATTGATCCAGTAGTTGCTTCATCACTGGCTTTTCCCAAAGATTGAGTGGAATCTGGCGATCGTCCCGCTGATTCCAATCGGCAACCACTAAAATGCCACCCGGTTTCAGAACCCGCAATAGCTCTCTGGCAAACTGCGCCTTGTCGGGCATATGGGGACCGGCTTCAATCGACCAGACCACATCAAAACTGGCATCTGGGAAGGATATTGCCAGGGCATCATCCACCTTGAATTGAGCATTCACCTCCGGTGGCGTCAGTTCTTGGGCACGTCTGACTTGCTCAGGACTGATGGTGATTCCTGTGACAGCAAAACTATAATCCCGCCCCAGAATGCGACTGCTGCCGCCAATGCCACAGCCTACATCTAAAACGGTTGTTCCAGATGGGAAGCTTTCGAGTCCTCCCCAACGCACCATTTCATGCACAAAATCTTCCTTAGCTTTGAGGAAATCTTTTTTGTGGGGTGGAGGGCCGTAGTGTCCTAGGTGAATGTGTTCGCCCCAGTAGAATTCGAGAATGCCGTCGTTAGTCCAATCATCATAGGAATTGGCAACAGAATCGGCAGACTGATACTTACGACTTGTGAGTAGATACAGCGCAATCCCGACTATCAGGAGTGCCAGCAGAATTAAGAGGGTAGCAACTAATACATTCATCCAAACTTAACCTCAACCTTCAACATTTCTATCTCTATTACTTTTGATTGTTGCACCGCTTGTACAATTGGGTACTGGATTCACCATCGTCTCGGTTGCTTGACGAAAGGATGTGTTCGCGCAGCGTCTCCCTTGGGGAATCGAAACTAAACGGTCTGAGGCAGCGTCCCATAGAAGGAATTGGGAACAGTCCAGCAGATCTCCCATTCGGAGAGTCTTGATATCCGAGAGCAGATGACTGTTTTCACGATGACAAGCTGCGAGACGATAATTGGGAATTCTTTCAGAGAGGTGATGAATGTTGTGATAGCCGATATCTGCCGTAAACCACCTGAGAACAGCTGGTAATTCTAAATAACTGCTGCCCTTAACTGCACCTAGAACATAGTCCCAGCCGTCTGTTTTGTGAGCATAAGCCCCCTCAAAAATGTGCTGCACAAAAAAGAGCCAGATGAAAATCGTTGCAGAACAACTGAGCGTAATGGAGTAAATACTCCAAAAAAGACCATTACCCCATAAATGGCTCAGAAAAATCCAGCCACCGACAACACAAATATTGTTAAGCAGTAGATCCCAAAATTCAGCAGCCGACTGCCAGTGTTTTGACTGGTGCGCAGAGATTGTGTGCGCTAAGTTAAATTCTGAACCTTTCTTCAAATCGGTGAATACATGATGGATGAAATCATAAACTCCCATGATTAAAACTAGCCTCGGCTTGATGACAAGGTAGAAAAAACCGCCAGGAATTCCCATTAATGGATGTCGCAGGACTTCATATAGTTTTTGATTAAACGGATCGAGCTCATTAAATTCCTCGGTGGACAGGAAATCTGCAACGCCTCGATACCGCTCCCAGTCGCCATTGGTTTTGTGATGGTAGGCATGATCTCTTGACCAGGCATATTGGGGAACCGCGTTGATTACACCCAGCATGAACCCAATGATTCGGTTCACTCGCTTTGACCGAAAGAGAGAATAGTGTCCGCAATCATGCATCAAAGAAAAACAGCGCAGTGAGAAGAGAATCAGCAGAGCAACGATCGGGGGTAGAAGCCATAGGGAAATCGGCGCTGCAATCACCGCCAAAATCCATAAAAGGGTATAAGGAACAACAGTATTGAGAATCTGATAAGTTGCCCGCAGGTTACTGCTATCGATGTAGGGCGTTAATACAAAGTCAGCTTTGCTGACCTTATCCGATGGTTTGAGTTGACGGGAAGATTGAGGTTTTACAAACGGATGAACCGATGTCGCAATCTGTTCAGAACGATTCAGGTAGTACTTGAGCATATGGGTCTCAATTCGATAATACGTCGGGATGAGAGGATGGCTAGGGGATTGTCGGCGTACAGGCTTCGCCGTCGCCATCATAGTTACGGCACAACCTTCTTCTACGATGCACCAACAGCTGGTTGAAACTCCTCCCAAGTTTTACAAACTTGCTGGTAACATTGGGGTGGCGTGATGGGCATATTTTGCAGGTAAAAGAAGTTGATATCGACTACATCATTACCGATAATCAGAAGCACGATCGCTTGATTCGGATCGTAGGTGGTAATTGCCTTCAATAATGCTGTGACTGCCTCTAGTTGCAGTTCCAGTGCTTGCAGATAGGCTTCTACTTGCCCTTGAGGAATGAATTCCTGGTGAAAGGTCACCCTATCTACCTCCCAATTGATCTTGGAAGAGATAGTATCGACAACATTGCATACCACTATTCCTTTACCTGTGTTCAGATAACCATTCCAGGCGGTATATCCGAGGGAAAAGAGGTTTTGCTGAATAAATAGATTTTGCCAGTAGCCGAAACAGCCCTGCCAGAGACTATCTTGAGTTCGCATGACTCTCCTCCTGCAGTTGCTGGGTTGCCGCAGAAAAATGCTTAAAATGTGGCACTAATACCGAGGCGAAAATTTCGCCCCACCCCAGGAAAACCAGGAAATTCCTCATATTGTTCATCAAATAAATTATTCAGGTTACCCTTCAAGACAAAATTCTCCCCTAGGGGAATGCGGAGTTGTAAATCGACGGTGGTGTATCCCGGCAAGGATTCAGTGTTGGTGTTGTTAACGAAGTAATTACTGAGATGGCGCAGAACTATACCTGTATAGAGTCATCCAGGGGTTTCGTATGCCAGTCCAAAATTAAGGCTGTCGGCATCCCGGAAGCTCAGTTGGTTATCTTCGATATCGGGGTTGCGATCGCTCACAATTTCTGTGTCATTCAGAGTATAGTTGGTAAAGGCATAGAGATTGGGGGCAAGTTGCACATTCAGAGCCGCTTCTAAGCCCAATGTTCTCACTTTACCAATGTTTTCGTAAGTACTGGGAGAACCAAACCTAAAATTAATCAGCTCGGAAATAGTGTTGCTAAAAAAGGTGAGCCGCAGCAACCCAATTTCACCCAATTCTTGGTCGATACCGATGTCAAAGCTACTTCCTCGCTCCGGTTTGAGATCCCGGTTCCCCTCGACACTAAAAGCAGCTAATCCTTCGAGGTTGAGGATTTGTGGTGCTCGGAAGCTTCTGGCATAGTTGGCTCGTAAGGTTGTGCTGTCTCCTAGAGCAAACTTTGCCCCAACACTGGGAGAGGTAAATGAGCCATTCACTAGGCTATTGAAATCTTGTCGTACCCCCAAGTTGACGCTGAAACTGGGGGTAAAGTTAACCTCATAGCGAGCGAAAAGTGCCCCTTGGCTGATGTCGCCATCGTAGTTCACTGTGCTACTGTTAGTACTGTAACTGAAGGTGGTATTGCGGGATTGCGTGTTACGGTAGTCCCCGCCATAGGTGAGTGTCTGATTCTTGGCGAATTGCCAGTTATGCTGCACCTGAGCTCCTATAGACCTACGGTTCACCTCATCTCGAGTCCCAGAGGTATTTGGGTCGGGATTATTGAAGTCGTAGTTGAGAAAGTCGGTATAGACGCGGCTGGTGAGCAAAGAGTCGTCGCTATTGCCTAACTTAGATTGCCAAGTGAGATCTAAGAGCACCTCTTCAGTATATTGCCGTGCTTCAGGGGTGAGGTTGTTAAATGCGCCAATACTATCTGGAATCGGCACTCCTCCTGCCACCCCAAAATCTTTGGTGAGGTAAAGTGTGCTGAAGGTTAGGGTGTTGCGATCGCCGAGTTGTCCTTCTAGTTTTAAGTTGAGATTATTGTACAAGACATCGGCATTCTCGCGATCATCATCTAAGTTAATGCGATCAATCTCAAAAGGAAAATCATTTTCAGCTTCAGTGCGGGTGTAACCTACAGTCCAACCAATTCCGTCACTGCGTCCCCTGGTTTGAATTGCTTGCTCATTTAAACCAAAGCTACCTGCTGCGGCCCGCAGGGTAACTTCCGGTTGATCTGAAGGAGAACGAGTGATGATGTTAATCACACCACCTAGGGCGTCTGAACCATAAAGGGTAGAGCCACCCCCCGGTAGTAACTCAATGCGTTCAATGTTATCGGTGGTGAATTCCGATAAATCAAATCCACCAGAAAAGCCTACATCATTAATCGGGCGACCATCGAGTAAAATCAAGACTTGTGGGGTATTGGAGCCACGGATAAACTGACTGCTCAATGAACCTAACTGTCCCCCACCTGTGCCATCACTCAGAATTCCTGGCAGGTATTTTAAGGCTTCCTGAACTGTTCTGGCTCCCTGGGCTTCAATCTGTTCCCGGTTAATCACATAGACTGGGCGGGTAGAGTCTCTCACGGTAGCTTCCCGTCGAAACGGTGCATACACGGGCTGATCCCAAATTTCGTCTATGACGATAATTTCAATTTCTTCTACCTCAGATTCAATTTCTTCTACCTCGGAGTTGGTATCAGGGGTCGGTGTTTGGGCTATTACACTTGGTGTGTAGGCGTTGATTACTACCGTTATCAATCCCGTCAAACTCAAGCCAAACATCCCTACGGTCTGGGGAGCAAACAAACAACTGATATTCACTTAAACCTCACAAAGTGCCTGAACAGGCTGCCAGATGCACCACTCATGGACACGATTCGTCTCGTCAAACAATTGAAGATTGAAGATTGAGGATTAAAGATTTATGACCTAAATAAATTTAGGGGCTTGTGACCGTTTTATTCTTCAAATCTAAAATCTAAAATCTAAAATCTAAAATTTCTCTGGTCATGAAGCCTTTGCAACTTCAATGCTGGACAAATCGTGCAAAATAATAATGCAACTGTTGCCTAAAACAACTGGATTAACAAAAAAACCTGATAGACACGCTCCCTTGAGCGTTCTACTCTCCTATATCAAGATAGACAACGCTAGAGATGTAGAGGCCAAAGTCTTCTTAGCGTTATTGAGCCTGGAAAATATACATTTACCATCTTCTGTACCTCGCAGATAGATTTACTGTTCAACTAATATCGGCGGGCATTCTGACTCAGAGACATAGATCTCATCACAGTTGCGGGACAGCGTCGGATTTACACCGAACTTTCCCCGTTACCTCTAACGGCTGCTCCCCGTTAGAACCGAGTTCTAAAGTTAACTATATCACTGCTCTGACAAACAGGGGAACTTTAATTTTTTTCTAGTCGATTGGGAAGCAAGCGCTCAAAGTGTCTCCACCTCCCTAACACCTAATACCTAATACCTAACACCTGCGCGAAGCGCTATAACTGGAGTTGAGACCTTGTTGTTTTGTGCTATTATTTATAAATGGGGAAAGTGTGCGCCTATAGATACGCTCCTCTGTGACCATTCTGGTTCATGTACTGCGAGATGCAGAAGAACCAAGGCAGATTCGATATGAGCAGGTAGCGACAAGTGAGGTGTTGCCGCAGTTGGATTTGGCATTGTTAGAGCGATGTGTTCAGATATCGGATGTGTTTGAGGCGAGAAAGTTATTTCTCCAGGGGTTGAATGAGTGAGCAAATCCTAAATAAGCTGCTACGCATTTAATTTGTATACTACTAGCGAGCAAGATGTTTGCGCTACGCGCACGCTACGCTTTCCGCACTACAGCTTGTTCAAATTTTCGCATTATTCAATTTAGCTGCACATCAGCTTAATGACGCTTTCTCGTGCGATCTGCGATTAGCGCTAGCACACCAATTTATGAAACTGAACATGGCTAGAGCCAGGAAAAGTATCTGCTAGGCAATTGACTAGCTTGCGACTGAGATTTTGGTCAAACAGAAGTTTCAAGCGACACTCACTGATGCAACTAAACGATGCTCCCGATCAGCGGCGAATTCCAAGCAGGCTCTAATATCGGTTTCCGTCAGTTCTGGAAAGTCGTCGATGATCTCAGCGTTAGACATGCCAGCCGCTAACCAGCCCAAGACATCATAGACCGTAATACGCATCCGGCGGATGCAGGGCTTGCCACCACGTTTATCAGGCTCAATCGTAATGATGTCACGATAGCTCATAATAAGAACAGGTATTTGTATATATCTAAGTCTAAAGCAGGCTAACACTTCGCTGCAACGGACGGACGTTAGATGAAATTGTTGAAGAAATTCATCGTATTCGCGAAGAATATGCCAAATCTTTTAACTACGATTTGAATTAAGTTAGTTTTCTGCCAGTAACCGTTCCAGCAAACTTGGTGCAACCCAAAAGCCAACCTCTTGTAATTGTTCAAATGTTGTTTCCAAGTTTAACAAACCGGATCGGGCAGCATCTTTCACAATACCAAGAAGTCCAATGATTTTTAATCCACGCTCTGTGGCGATTCGCCTTGCTGCTTTGTCATCTAAGATCACTAAACTGGCTTTTAGTTCTTCTGCGAGTAGAATAGCTTCTCGTTCACCTGGATCAAGTTTTCCCAGTTCAACCCACTGAGGGGTTTTGATGGATTGTATCTCAAGCCAATCAGGAGGTTGAGCAATCCAGCGTTTCACTACAGGCGGAGACTCAGATGCCCTCAGTTCATCTGCAACGGTTTGAGGAATAGTAACACTGTTGTAAAGGGTTTGTAATATGTCAATTTGGTTGATCAACAACAAGTAACAAATCGGAGAAGTGTCAGAAACTACAATCATTGCGCTCTGAACTCCTTGAGGGTCTGAAGATCCTGTTCTAATTCAGCTTCATCATAGTTTAAATAGACACCCATCCGCTTCAGAAAGGCATGTACTGTGAGACGGGATGGTAGCTGAAGGATTTGATGCACTTCAGCAGTGCTGATTTTACCGTTGCTGTAAGCGTCGGCAATAATTACTTCTAGAAGACGACGGGAGAGGTTGCCTTCAGTTTGGTCTAGCCGCTGAGCAATTTCATCGGGAATTTCAACGGTGATTTGCATATTACAATAGGTTATGAATTAAGTGTTAGTTCTATAGTAATTGGACTTTGGACAAAAAAATAAGGTTTGCGTAATATTTACGCAAATTAAAAATGAGACAATAGCTTCTAACTAGATTAACTAATGAGCCCCTTGAAAGAAGAAGGCTTGGTTTTTGTGCTTAACGGCCGGAAAAGGTGCTACAATTAATTTAATAGAGGGTTTTCGTTTTCTTCAAAACTTGTGTCACTAGCTCTCGGGTTTTCTCGAAACCAAATTTCTACTGGTAGTCTCGTAATTAAATCTATGACTATCCCCATTTTGCCCGCCAACTGACCTTTCGGTACATCTGACAGACTTTTGAGCTTCCTAAATAAACCTTCTAACGTCGAACTATCTGTTATCCATATTTTCTCAAACTTTGATAAAGTAAACTGAACACTTTCCGGCAATGGTCGATTATTTCTCAAGAGCCATTGAGATTTTAACTGAGGTAAAATTTCCTTAAATACTCCCTCAAATAATGAAGCCGGAAATGTTAAAAACCTTTGAGATAAAGCCTGTTGAGAGACCTTCATTCGATTACACCATAAAAACCCCTCTCTCGCTAACATCCGTGTGAGTTCTGTTACCCCTGCCACATCTCGCCACAGTAATGTCAACACTGCTGCTACCATCAAGGGCAAGGTGAGCATAATTTCCTCATTCCCAGTTGACGGTAATAATTCTCTTGGCTAGTGATGGCTGGTGTTAATAGTGCAACGAGATTGAGAGGCTATCTCTTCATCCTCCATCATGGGGCGTTGTTTCTTTTTGGCGTGGTCGCGGTTGGTTTTTCGGCTTCGGCTCATGGATAACTCTGTAGGACTTTATTAGTTGTCTGTTCTGAGTTTCACATGAATTGGAGTTGGTACTTTTCTTCTACGTAGCTTAAATGAAGGTAAATACCCCAGCGCGTAGCGCTATACCCGAGATTCGCGATCACTTACTTGGGGATTCGCGATCGCACACTTGGGGATTCGCGATCACACACTTGGGGATTCGCGATCGCACACTTGGGGATTCGCGATCGCACACTTGGGGATTAGTGATCGCATACTTGGGGATTCGCGAGCTGGTGTCCTGGGAAACCCCAGTCAGTCTAAACTCCAGTTGGAGTTATAAGTGCCAATATACACCCCCATAATCAATTTTACCTCTGGAGAGGGTCAATTGGACTTGTTTATTGCAGTGAGCAGTTACGGAATCCCATTTTATTTGCGTAATTTTTACGCAAATAACCTCTTCTTGCTCCCATAGATAACTCACAAGCACCGGGAGAGTGGAGTCGGGAGTTTATTCGCGAGTTATACTCGCGAATAAACTGTCTTTTTTACCAAAATCCCAAATTCTAGAAGCCCCTTGACAACTGCCATACAGCCTTAACTTGTCACCAATGATAAGAGTCCTGATGTGGTTCGTGTTTATTTTCCCCCCGATGCCAACTGTTTGCTCTCTGTAGCGGATCACTGCCTGCGGAGTCGAGATTACGTCAACGTGATTATCTCCGATAAGCAGAAGCACTTACAATACTTGACCATGGAGGAAGCGATCGCTCACTGTACTAAGGGTCTCGGTATTTGGGAGTGGGCAAGTAACGATGATCGCGGCAAGGAACCCGATGAACCGGATGTGGTGATGGCCTGCTGTGGGGATATTCCGACGATGGAATCCTTAGCCGCCACTGCTATTTTACGGGAGGAATTCCCCGATTTAAGGGTTCGGTTTATCAATGTTGTCGATTTACTGACTCTAGTGGATGAACGGGAACACCCTCATGGTTTATCGAACTGTGACTTCGATACCCTGTTTACTCCAGATAAGCCGGTCATCTTTAATTTCCACGGCTATCCCTGGTTAATTCACAAATTAGTCTATCGCCGCACCAATCAAGAGCGCATTCATGTGCGTGGCTACAAGGAAAAGGGCAATATCAACACACCTCTGGAATTAGCGCTGGAAAACCAGATCGATCGCTTCAATTTAGTCATAGATGTGATTAATCGTGTACCTTCTCTAGGTTCTCGTGCGGCTTATGTCAAGGAACGGATGAAGAATAACATCATTGAGCATACCAACTATGCTTTCGAGGAGGGAATTGATCAGCCGGAAATTCGGGAGTGGAAATGGCCTTATTAGAATGTAGAATGTAGAATTGAGAATGTAGAATTGAGAATTCAGGGCAAGTCCGGCAGTAGTCTCTATAGTCTAGAAAGCACATACTCAGTTCTATGCCAGCAGTTAAGAATCGTCCTGGTCTGCTTACCCTAGGAGGAATCAATCCCAATTTACCCTTATTTGTCTATTTACCAGGAATGGACGGGACAGGTGAGCTGTTGCGATCGCAAACTAAGGATTTGCAAACTGCTTTTGAGCTGCGCGGACTTGCTATTCCTCCGGATGATTTGAGTAATTGGGATGAACTGACCACCATGGTAGTCAACCTAATTGAAGGAGTACTTCAATCACAACCATCCCGTTCAGTTTATCTGTGTGGTGAGTCCTTCGGGGGGTGTCTGGCAGTAAAGGTGGCTCTGAGAGCTCCCTATCTGATTGATAAGGTGATTTTGAGCAACCCAGCGACTTCCTTTAATCAACGACCTTGGTTAGGGTGGGGAGGACAATTGAGCTACTGGTTGCCCGAAAGTATTTACAAAGCATCTGCATTAGTTCTATTACCTTTTTTATCTGCCTTAGGGAGGATGACTCCTAGAGAACGTCTTGAGCTTCTAGATGCGATGCGGTCTGTACCGGCAACAACTACTAATTGGCGAATTTCTCTAGTGAGCAATTTTGATGTTGACGAAACTCAACTGAGATGCCTTCAGCAATCTGTCTTGGTCATTGCTAGTGGTGCGGATCAGTTATTACCTTCGGTAAAGGAAGCAGAACGCCTAGTAAACTGTCTACCCAATGCTAAGATGTTAGTATTGCCTCAGTCTGGTCATGCCTGTCTGTTGGAAAAGGATGTCAACCTTTTCAGGATCATCGAAGACCAAAATTTTTTACCGTCTTCAGATTTTAGATTTTAGATTTTAGATTTTAGATTTATTTTGCTCAAGGGGTAACTAGTAACAGGAAAAAAACTGTTAATAGCAAACAAACTAAACCAGCGACTCCTGCTAAGGGATTACCTGCTACACCAGTTACCCAAATTGGGCCTTTACCTGTATAGGAAATTAATTTAGCCTCATCTAAGCACGTTAACCCCCAAATCCAGCCAGCGTGTAGTCCCCAGGCTAAACCTAAACTGCCGCCGTCTACCCAACGAGCTAGTACTAATACCATACCCATCAACCACAACCCTGGCAACTGAGGTAAAGTATTTTGTTGTTCCCAGATTAGGTGCAAAAATGCAAAAATGATGCTAGCGATCGCGGCGGCTCCCCAAATTGAGTAGTCCTGTTGTAGTTCATTTTGTAAAAACCCACGAAAAACTACTTCTTCGGTTATACCAATCCACAACCCTAGCAATAGTACTGGCAGTGATACTTTTCCTAAACGCTGCCAATTTTCACCTTGCCATTTGACCCAACCCAGTTGCCATTGGCTAGTAAAGACAATGGTTAATCCCAAAACCCCCATGCCTAATCCTAGGCATAGTGAGCTTAACATCGTGAAGTTTCCCTCCAAGCCGTAATCAGTCAAAGATACTTCATCAACCCAAGAGGCTCCCCATAAAATCAGGGGAGCAACCAGGTAAAGTGCTGCTAGTAATGGCAGTTTTTGCCCTGGGACTAAAGGCTTAGAAGGTTGGCATTTCAGCAATATAGCTATGGGAATTGCCAGTGGCAGCCACAAAGCTGCCCAAGCAAGGAAAAAAGCTATAACTTTCACGAGGGCAGTCGATGTTTTCAGTGAAACCAACCACCCATTAGCTGCCTGATCAAAGATAACCATTGGTGAGAGCAGTAAATTGTGAGGAGCTACAGATCATTTAAGAGTATCAGGATGGCTAAATACAAGCAACCATCCTCACTCGAGTTGCCCTTATGCCTCTTGAGCAGCAAGTTCCTTCTCTTCCGAGTTCTCTGCTGCTTCAATATCCACCTGTTTGAGATGGATATGTTTGTAGCCTAGTTTAATTTCAAACTCATCACCAGGTCTTAATCCCATGGTCTGAGTGTAGGTTGCACCAATTACAATTTGACCATTTTTATGGACACTCACACGAAAGGTCGGCTCGCGACCACGACCATCTTTTGTACCCTCTGGATCTAGGGGAACACCTTTGGCTCCGAGTACTGCGTCATAAAAATCCGTTAAATTGACGCGAGTCTGGTCATTTTTAGTTATAGTGTAATAGCCGCAGCGCTTGGCTGTTTCCCGCCGAGGCAAGTGGGACAGCTCTTTTACTTTTTGAAGCAAGGCTTTCCCTGTTAAGGGAGTCATTGGGGTTTCAGTCATGAGCTCACAAGATATCCTTCAACTTTCAGGATGCTAAAGATTATTTGATGCCAAGTTTTGGCTCTATAAAAAATATATCGTTAAATCCATCTAAATTGACAACTATTTTTAGATCATTTATCAAAATCTTTACGCATTTGCACCATGGCGGATTATTTGGTCACTGACTCCAGCTAGTGATTTTAACGTAGAAGACAGTCCCGATGAAAAAATTTCACCACCAGGTGATGAAAGTAGACTCTTCCCCATTCCCCATTCCCCACTTACAAGTCAGAAGGAGGAAAACAATTGGCATCCATCCTCTAAAATACAATTTGTAGCAGATTAGTGGTCATGCAAGTTTGTTTTACAATTATTCGACAATCTCGTAGTAGTTCTCCCACAGTCCAGTCTTATACTCTGGAGGTGGATGAGGGAAACACAATTCTAGACTGCCTCAATCGGATTAAATGGGAGCAGGATGGCAGCCTTGCTTTTCGTAAAAATTGTCGCAATACCATTTGTGGCAGCTGTGGTATGCGCATTAATGGTCGGTCAGCTTTGGCTTGTAAGGAAAATGTTGGTAACGAATTACAAAGGCTGCATCGGGACACTTCAGGGCAAATTCCAGAAATTACGGTGGCACCGCTGGGTAATATGCCGGTAATTAAGGATTTGGTCGTAGATATGCGTAGCTTCTGGAATAACTTGGAAAATGTTGACCCCTATGTTAGCACCAACGCCAGGACAGTTCCTGAACGAGAGTTTTTGCAGACCCCTGAAGAGCGTGCGCGTTTGGATCAGATGGGTAACTGTATTCTTTGCGGTGCCTGTTATTCTGAGTGCAATGCTCGCGAGGTCAACCCCAATTTTGTTGGTCCTCATGCTTTAGCTAAAGCACAGCGGATGGTAGCAGACTCTCGTGATGGGGCAAAGGAGAGTCGTCTGGAAACCTACAATCAAGGTATCCAAGGGGTTTGGGGTTGTACCCGCTGTTACATGTGCAATACAGCTTGTCCCATGGATGTTGCCCCGATGGATCAAATAGGTAAAATCAAACAGGAGATTTTAGATCGTCAGGACGCCCAAGCTAGCCGCCAAGTCCGTCATCGCAAGGTACTGATTGATTTGGTTAAGCAAGGAGGCTGGATTGATGAACGTCAGTTTGGTTTGCAGGTAGTAGGCAACTCCTTTCGAGATATCAAGGGATTGATTAGTTTGGGACCGTTGGGATTACGAATGCTGGTACGGGGTAAATTCCCCTGGGGATTCGAGTCATCAATGGGAGCATCCCAAGTGCGATCGCTGATTGAATCGGTACAAAATTTATCATCCTAGAGTTAGCAGCAAAGCTGTCAGCATTCAGCCTCCAGCCAAAAAGCTGACAGCTAAAAACTGAACTTTTCCATGATTGTCCAAGTTTAGCAGATGCATTAAGGTATAAATGCTTAAACTAGATCTGGGAATGCAATTTGGATTTTGGGCAAAATGCTGCCTGAAGCCAACCAATCATAGTAGCAAATAAAATATAGCAGTTCTTGCACCTGTGAGGTAAATCCAATTCCCAATTCCCAATTCCCAATTCCCAATTCTCAATTCAGATGAATCACACTGATACTACAAAAAACACATTTGCCGTTACAACACCGCTCTATTACGTCAATGGCTTACCCCATATTGGGAGTGGCTATACAACGATGGCAGCGGATGCCATGGCTCGATTTGAAAGACTAAGAGGCAAATCCGTATTATTGATTACCGGTACGGATGAACACGGACAAAAAATTCAGCGCACTGCCGAAATTCAGGGACTAGAGCCTCAAGAGCATTGCGACAAGATAGTTGAGGGGTTTGACACCCTTTGGCAAAAGCTCAATATTCAGTATAATCGCTTTAGCCGCACAACATCACCCCGTCATGAAGCAATTGTTAAAGAATTTTTTGGGCGGGTTTGGGAAAGAGGTGATATTTACCTAGGACAACAAAAAGGCTGGTACTGTGTCTCCTGCGAAGAATTCAAAGAACAACGGGAGTTATTAGAAGAAAAATACTGCCCGATTCACCCGAATGTAGAAGCAGAGTGGCGAGATGAGCAAAACTATTTTTTCCGGCTCTCCAAGTATCAAAACCAGTTAGAAGAACTTTACCAACAACAACCGGATTTCATCCAACCAGAAAGCCGTCGTAATGAAGTTTTAAGCTTTGTCCATCAAGGACTTCAGGATTTTTCAATTTCGCGGGTTAATTTGGATTGGGGTTTCCCTGTGCCTGGTGATCCTCAACACACCATCTATGTTTGGTTTGATGCTCTACTCGGCTACGTTACTGCACTCCTGGAGTCTGATAGCGAACCTACCCTGGAAAATGCCTTAAACAAATGGTGGCCGATTAATTTGCATCTGATTGGTAAAGATATTCTGCGTTTTCATGCAGTTTACTGGCCAGCAATGTTAATGTCAGCGTATCTGCCAATACCAAATCGTGTTTTCGGACATGGCTTTCTTACTAAGGATGGTCAGAAGATGGGAAAAAGTCTGGGCAATACTCTGGATCCAGTAGAACTGGTGAATCGCTACGGTGCGGATGCTGTTCGCTACTACTTTCTCAAAGAGATTGAATTTGGGCGAGATGGGGATTTTAATAAAACTCGTTTTATTGATACCGTCAATGCCGATTTAGCGAAAAGCTTGGGCAATTTGCTCAATCGTACCCTGGGCATGACCAACAAATACTGTCAAGCTCGTGTACCCAATATCACTGCCTCCGATATCCCTGGAGATCATCCCCTAAAAGTCATAGGTCTAGAGTTGGGAGAGCGGGTGGCTAGAGCCTATCAGTCTCTAGCTTTTAGTGAAGCTTGCCGAGAGATTTTGACTTTGGTACGGGCTAGTAACAAATTTATTGATGACCAAGCTCCTTGGAGCTTATATAAGGAGGGGAAACAGCAAACAGTCGAAGAAGTTTTGTATAGCATTTTAGAATCCGTTAGGCTCGCTGCCTACTTGCTATCACCAGTCATTCCCAATATTAGTAGTGATATCTACCAGCAGTTAGGTTTCAACATCGATTTTAATAACCAAACGATGCTCGAAACTGTAACTTATGATACTCAATCAATTTGGGGAATATTACCCCCCAGTCAAAAATTGAATAGACCAAAACCAGTTTTTGTCCCACTGGAACAAGAATAATATTGTTTGCTGTCTTGGCTATAAGATTTAATGATGGTTGGTGAAAAATTTTTGGTTGTGAGGCAAGGAGGTATCAATTTTTTCTCAAAAAAAATTACATAACAAATGAGGTATAACAATTACCATGTTGAATAACTTTAATACAGATCCAGTTTTTACACCTGAGCAAGTTTTAGAAAATCGAGGTCGCGTTGCTATTTTCATTGATGGTTCAAATTTATTTTATGCTGCTCTGCAACTAGGAATTGAAATTGACTACACCAAGTTATTGTCTCGTTTGACAGGTGGTTCTAGGTTGCTACGCTCCTTTTTTTATACTGGAGTGGATCGCACTAACGAGAAGCAGCAAGGTTTTTTGCTGTGGATGCGTCGCAACGGCTATCGGGTAATCGCCAAGGATTTAGTTCAGTTGCCAGATGGCTCCAAAAAAGCCAATTTGGATGTAGAAATTGCTGTGGACATGATGGCCTTAGTTGGTTCTTACGACACAGCAGTTTTAGTCAGTGGTGATGGGGATCTTGCCTATGCAGTAGATGCTATCAGCTATCGAGGTGCTCGCATTGAGGTAGTCAGCCTGCGTTCGATGACTAGTGATAGTCTGATCAATGTAGCTGATCGCTACATCGATCTGGATAATATCAAAGAACAGGTGCAAAAAATGCCTCGCACCAACTATTCTTACCGTCCCTTGTCTGGTATTGGCCTTCTCCATGAGCAGGAAGATTAATTTTACTGTCCCCTTGAGGCAGAAACTACAAAAAAGGGCAAAAGTTAAACGATTTATGGCGTTGACATTTGCCTTTTTCTCCTTTGGACTATTATCTGCCTGTAATAGCCAAAGCCAAACATCAAGGAAAATTCAACAGGATACTTCTGCTACAGAAATTGAAGGAAGCTTAATATTTAATAATATCGCCCTAGATCATGCTGATCAACAGGGACGTCCAGTCTGGCAAGTCAAGGCTGAGCAGGCAGTTTACACCAAAGACAAAAAACTAGCTCGTATCACCAAGCCAACTGGTGATTTGTTCCAAGATGGGGAAAAGATTCTCAAGGTGTCAGCAAAAAGTGGAGAAATTCGAGAAGATGGAGAGACAATCTTGCTCAAAGGAGAGATTACTGCCACGGATCTCCGCAATGGTGCTGTTTTTCAGGGTGATGAATTAGAGTGGCGTCCTCAGGAAGATTTATTGATTGTCCGCAATAATCTCAAAGGTAACCTTGTCAGTAACAATATCAAAGATAACCTTGTCCCCCAAAATGTGAATAGTAATCCCCCGAAACACATTCAGGTATCGGCAAAAGAAGGACGCTACTTCAGTCGCAAGCAGCAGCTAGAATTACTTAATCAAGTTACGGCAATCTCCAAAGAACCAAACTTACACATGAAAACGGAACGTTTGATTTGGCACATCCCAGAGCAAAAAGTGACTGGCAACAAGCGGCTACAGATGGAAAGGTACAAAAAGAAGCAGGTAACTGAAAGAGTGGAGGCAGATAAGTCTGAGGTCAACTTGAAAACTGAGATAGTTACCCTGAAGCAAAATGTTCAGCTGACTTCAGTAGAACCACCACTATTAATGTCGAGTAATTCAACTATCTGGGATTTAAACAAGGAAACAGTAGTTTCAAATCAACCACTCAGAATCCTCCATCAGGAAGAAAAAGTCACCCTTACAGCTAACCAGGGTGAAGTAGATTTGGAGCGCCAAGTTGCTAATTTAGCTGCTGGAACCCAAGGCATTGGCAGCCGCAATCAAGCAAAACTCTATGCCAATCGGCTGAGGTGGGACATTCCGACTCAGAATGTTCAGGCATCAGGTAATGTAATTTACGAACAAACCGATCCGGCATTTAGTACCAAAGGCGAGACAGCAGTAGGAAGGCTTGAGGATCAAAGTATTGTTGTTAAGAGTCGTGTGGGTGAGAGAGTAGTGACGGAAATTATTCCATGAGAAGGTAGGAGGCTAGTTTACAACTAGTCCGATTTAACCCAATCGGTAGGAATTCGTCAGAGGAGCCTTACCCAGTAAGGGTTTCAGCGATCTGGCGAGGTGTGTATATAAACGGCTGAAAATTGACCTCAAACCTAGATAACATAATACTTTGGGAGTTTAGCTAAATTAAATTAGGATCGTAATAGAATAATTTAGGGTTATCTTAAGCACGAGTTTTACTATGACTAACTTGCCAGAAATTGAAACTGCTATCAAACAACTGCCAGAATCTGATGTTCGCCAACTCTCAGTTTGGCTGCAAGAGTATTTAGACCAGATGTGGGATCGGCAAATTGAAGCTGATTTAGCATCAGGAAAGCTGGACAAGTTACTGGCTAAAGCCGAGGCTGATATTGCCGCTAACCAAGTGAGGAATCTTAATGAAGTCCTTCGCAACGGCTGACTTTTGGCAAGCATATGCAGAGTTATCCCCACAAGTAAAAGAGCAAGCTCAAAAAGCCTACCAACTGTGGAGAGAAAATCCGCTGTATCCTTCTCTACATTTCAAAAAGGTAGGCAAGAACCTATGGTCTGTGCGTGTTAGTGGTGGCTATCGAGCGTTAGCCTTGAAGAAGAG
>JAAHGR010000699.1 GCA_010672425.1 Symploca sp. SIO2E6 | reverse complement strand
TGAAAGTTGGTAACTACATTAAGTCTGGTGTCTTTGACCATTTTGATGGGTACAAAGATTTGCTATGGAATATTAAGTTGCGATCAGAGATTCCTTCTGTACTTCAGGCAATGGATAAAGCACAAAGTCTCATCAGTGCTGGTCACAAAAACATAATTTTTGAAAGGAAGTCTACCTCTCCGGATTATGACATTGATGTGGGTGTAGTGGGAACAGATGGTTCCTGGTCAATAGTATACCAACTCAAATACGTTGAAGGTATTGGAAATGTATCAAAAAATGCGACTAAAGCGGCTAAGCAGCTAGTAAAGGCTCCAGCAACAGATAAGTGGATTGAAATTAAGGTGCATAACGGTACATGGGCAGACTTTCAACGGGAAGGAAGGGAGAAAGGCATCAAAACTACTTTCAAGTCTACATACCCAAACATTAACTTAAGAATTATCTTTTCGGATGGCACAGAAAAAGTATACTAGACATCTTCAAGGATTAATCTGAAAACTTAATGGCATAGGAGTAAACATGATTTTAGACAGGAATATGGATGCTGTGGGAGATTGGTGGTTTGAAGATCGTCGTAAATCGGTCTCTCCAACTAGTCGAGCCGCACTTATTGAACTAATCAAAATGTGTCAATCTGTAGCTGAGATACTCGAAGATTACAGATTGCTTCGACCTTCTAAAGTTATATTTTCTGGATGGCTATGCTCTGAATCTAATCAGGAAACTCTATATAGGGTAGAAGATCCAGATATTACTGTTGAGATCCCTAGGCACCTTAATGCTCGGTTTTTACTAAATTGTTGTGAAAAGGTTCTTCCACAATTAGAGCGCGATTATTCTTTCCTATATCCAATAGATTTGGAAATTCTAGGCACAGGAATTATTATAGATGCTGATGGACAAGAGAAAGAGCTACCTAATGTTACTTGGCTTTTAGGAAAAACTTTGGATGCTCATATAGTTGATGTACTAACTCAAAGCGATGCTTGGCTACCTTATACCTTTTTAGCAGAACCGCAGCCAGAAGTATGGAAGTGCAATGCACCACGACTAGAAGCTGCACTTAAAGAAATCCAAAAGCGTTTGGAAATTATTCCAGTCACAGATAGTCACAGTGAATATGCAATAATTGAGAATCTTCAATTAAGAAATCACGTTGATGCTGATGGTGAAATTATTCCAGTTTACAATCAGATGGCTAGTAGGTTACGTTGAGCGTGATCGCATGATCTTGTAGTGCGATCGCATCGCCCGTAGGTTGGGTTGAGCCGCATTCATTAATCGTTACTTTACCCAACAATAAAATAGGCTCAACCCAACATCCGAATCTTGGCTCACTAGCTCAAGGTCATCTACTATTGTCTTAAAAAAGAGTAAGCAGCAACCTAACAGTGAAGAAGGCAAGTATAATAAAAATGTCAAGAAGGAACTCAAAGCTGTTTCAATTGATTTAAGCATGGATAGAGAAAAACATAAGATAACTATTGATGACGCTGGTCAAGTTATCTTATCCTCAACTCCTAGAGCGTCGGTCCATTACTCGATATTGACAAAAGTAACATACTGTGTATGCAAGGAAAAACTCGCTTAGGGCGAAGCATTCGCAGGGTAATTTATCGCGATTGCTTACCATTGATTGGTGCGAATGCTTCGCCCCTACAGGATGTATATTTTGTCTCATTTGTCAAGGACTTCTACTGGACCGACGCTCTAGTCTTCTATTGGGTAAACTGAACACAGCAGAAACACGTATTAGTAGTTTAGAGCCCAATAGTAAACTATTGAAACCAATAGCTGGGATTAAGGGAGCAGTCAATCGTGTTCAAGTTAAGCTTTCTGCGGCTAAAACTCCTCAGGAAGTTCAGCAACAAACTACTACACTTAAAAAGCTTGCCGAAAATATTCGCAAATTTGGTGACAAATATAAAATAAAGGAATTTGAGGATGCAGCTCCTTCTTGGGGACTATCAAATACGGAGAGAAAAATAGTTAGCAATCTTCCTGGGGGAAAAGAATTGCTCTCGAAACTTGAGAGAGTTGATGAAAATAAAAGGAGAGCACTCATTGAAGAGGCTAGATTAGCGCTTAACATTAATAGAAATGCAGCTGATGATATTGTGGCAATTGGGAAAGATATATTTAATCCTCCAGGAAGCACTAAAAGTTTCACGGAAATTGACCTTGAAACCAAAGATTACATGATACAAATAAAAGGTGGTGATTATTCGAGTGCCAAAAAGTTGAGTGGAGCTGATATGATTCAATTTACCAGAACGAAGCAATACAATCAAAATATGCTTTTTGACTCTAAAACAGGTAATAAACTACCTCCAAAGAAACTGAGATACCATTTTTTCAAGGAACCTGTAGATCCTCGACTAATTAAATGGTTGACAGACAAAAAAATTGATCAAGTCACAACTGGCAAACTTTAATTCAGAGAATGATTATGGCTCCATACGAAATAATATCAATTTATCTCAAAGGTCAAAAATCTGATGATTTAGTCAAGTTGATTCATCAGATATTAATCAAACAAGGAGGAGATCTTAACTTTAGTTGCTTGCTATTTTTAAATGATATTGGTGATGAAGAATTTGAACCAGAAGAAGTCATAAATTCTCAAGAATCTTTGGAAAAGATATCCTCTTGGCCCTCGTATGGAACGATAACATATGATATGCCCGAAGGGGAAGTATCTGTAACATTTGATGGGGAAAACAAACAGATTTTTTCTGTTACTATTTCTGTTCCTAACTCTATTCTTGAAAAAGAGGATATTTTTGGCAAAAGGGAAGATGATTCATGGAAGAGATATGTTTCAATAGCAACACAGATTCATGAGTCTACTGCTGCAAATAGAACTATTTTTGATTGGGGATTGATTGAAAATGGATTTAAATGGACTGAAGAGCTGGAAAAGTTAAAATCAGGTAAAATTTCTGAGAAATATAAATATCTTGATCTCATAGCACGAAATGAATATCTAGTGCGATCGCTCCCCTCGTAGGTTGGGTTGAGCCGCATTCATTCATTGCTACTTTACCCAACAGTAAAATCGGCGAAACCCAACATCCGAATCTTGGATCACTAGCTCAAGGTCATCTCTCAACAACTCCCAAAACCCGCCCAGAGTTCAAACTCTGGGCTAATAGCTCAAGTCCACTAAAGTGGACTAAGGATTTATCAAAGAGGATGCAACTAACTGCGGATCTTAACTCAAACGATCCAGAGCGTGTAGCTGTAGCTTTGAAAACGCTCGATCAAGCTTGGGTTCACAGGTGTTTTGGACCATTACCTATGCCAGAACCAAGCTGCTTGGATGCCTTTGATGATTTTGTTCCCCGCGACATCTTATCCCATTATTTAAGCGTTCTACAGAACTACGTAGATTTTGAGCCTACTCCTTCAATAAGTGATATTCGTCATGCACTTGTTGAAGCTGTAATTCGTTATGGTCGAGGAGAAGAAACCCTCGAATTAGCTCTGTTCCTACAGACCGATGATTTTCCTAAGTCGGCAGTTTTAGATGCTTTGAGATATCTTGAAGAACTGGGATTGAATGACTCATACGAAACGCTAGCAGCTCAGCGGTTAGTAGATCATCTATTAGATTCCGAGAAGACTCGTCAAGCTACCGTGAACGTTTTCCAAATTTGGGTAACGATGGATTACTTCAATGAAGTGATTGATGCTGTCCGTCCTCGACTTAATGATGCTGAGCTATTGCGTCTTGTAATTGATGATGAAGCGATCGCAGATCTTGTAGGGTGGGCAAATTGAATATCTTCCACCATTGGACTAATCAATTGCCCATTGAGTGCCCACCAATCCTCCTTCGGGGAGAAGACTGTGGTGGGCATTGTGAGCCAGTTATCGTATCACTGTTGTATATTTTTGACAATGCCCACCCTACGGCGAGATATTTTTGCTTGTAGTAGACTGATGCAGCTAAAATAGTGCTTTAGGTTGAAAAATCTTATATGCCACTTAGATTTCCCAGTGATAGACATTTCCTTAGTGGCTTATCAATACCTAAAGCTGA
>JAAHGR010000698.1 GCA_010672425.1 Symploca sp. SIO2E6 | reverse complement strand
CCTCGGTGAAAATTTGTGCGCAACTCAACAAGATTATTAGGACATAATTATCTATTTTTAGTCCGTTTTAACGGACTTGAGCTATGAGCCTTGAAATTAATTTCAAGGCGGTATAACGATTGCACCCTGTGTATCTCCCAGATATGTATTGGTTGCAATTGTGATTACTTTTTGCTACTATTATGAGCAATAGAGTAGGTGTGCGCATATAAACTATTCCCCACAATGACTACTCTAGAAGAAAGCGATCGCCTACAGCACCAGCGAAGCCGATTACCTTCTTTAACAGACACGAGAGATAATTACTCTTGAGAAACTATTTTAGATTTTAGATTTTAGATTTTAGATTTATTTAGATTTTGGATTAAAGAATTGAATCAACACAAGCCTAAGGCTCCGAGAGGAGGAAGGAGGTTCCAAGGAGGTAGAAGGAGGTAGGAGATATGTTTCTCAAGAGTCAATTGGGGGCACAAAGTGCTCCTCAGGAGCTCTCGAGAAACTAGAAATAGCAAAAGGATGGCCGAATCCTTTGATATGACACGTTTGCTGACTTTTTTTTAGGCAAGAAAAACTCCTCTTCCTCCTGCCTCGGAGCCTCCTGCCTCCTGCCTTAAGAAAGCTCATTACTCATTACTCAAGATTAATCTACTTCCAATGGCCCGATTCCCCGTTGGATGGTATACTGCCTTAGCTCTTCTGCTAACTGATTGTTCTGAGAAGCGGTTCTTGCTCCTGCCTCAGCTGCCCAACGTTTCAATTCTCTAATTTGGTCATGAGCGATCGCGGCTAATGGTACTGTTTCTTCAATTGCCCTTACAATGTCTTCGGTGGTGAAATCTCGCCGCTGTCCATTAACTACTGTGCCAAATGCCTGGTGCATGGCGTCGATAATTACTTGCTCAATCTCAGCACCACTAAAATCCTTAGCTTGCCTTGCTAATAAGGCTAAATCAAATTCCCGTAGCCGACTAGGGCGTAAGGGTTGCAAATGCACCTTAAATATTTCCTGTCGCTCCAACTCTGTCGGCAAATTCAAGAAGAAGATTTCATCAAACCTTCCTTTTCGTAGCAACTCCGCTGGCAAAATCCGCACATTATTAGCCGTTGCGACAATAAATACTGGGGTGGTTTTCTCTTGCATCCAGGTAATCAAACTACCAAATACCCGTCGGGAAGTGCCGGAATCTCCATCAACTCCCCCACTAATATTGCCAAAGGCTTTATCAATTTCATCAATCCACAACACACAGGGGGCCATAGCTTCCGCTAGCTGTATCATCTGCCGGACTTTGCTTTCACTTTCCCCGACAATACCACCAAACAACCGCCCTGTATCTAAGCGCAACAGAGGTAATCGCCATTCATGGGCAATGGTTTTGGCGGATAAGGATTTACCTGTACCTTGGATACCTACGAGTAAGATACCTTTGGGATTGGGGATGCCATAACGTCTTGCTTCTTCTGTAAAGGCATCTTTGCGCATTCGCACCCAAAGTTTGAGGTTCTCTAACCCTCCCACATTTTTGAGAGATTCCCTAGCGGTAAAAAATTCCAAAATTCCTGTCTGACGAATCGCTTGCTTTTTCTCCTCCAAAACTCCGTCAATATCTGTCTCATCTACCTGTTGCTTCGCTGCTAAGGCTTTAGCCAAAACTCGTCGAATCCGTCCCCTGCTCAATCCTTGACAAGCTTTAACTAGTTGTTCCCTGCCTAACCCAGTAACTTTGAGTTTTTCTGGTACTACCAACTGTCCTGTCAAGTAATTAACCTCCTGCACATCTGGTAGGGGGAAGTCAATTACTGTTACTTCTTCGAGTAACTCTGCTGGTAATTCTAGAGTGTGAGAAGTGAGGACAAGGGTCTTGCGAGACCGTTTCAAATCCCGCGTCAGATTCCGCAATTCCCTGACTACTGGAGCATGTTTATCGGTATAGGGACTCATCAAAATCGGGTGCAAATCCCGCAGCACAAATATGCCACTTTCTTCGGCTGGTGCTTTACTAATCCGACTCAGAGCTGCCATCACAGAACCTTTATCTGAACCATTATCATTCCAACCCCGCACAATATCCCATAATAGGAGCTTGCGCGGCGGCTGGGAATACTCTGCTACCTGGCACAATACTTCTTCTAAAGGTTCTTCTTCCACTGTCACAATATATAACAATGGGTAACGAGCCCGGATCATTAAATCCAGTTCTTGTACTAAGACTCTGTGGGGTTGATGTTGGTTATTAGTCATTTGTTATTTGTTGTTTGTTATTGGTTGTTGGTTGTTGGTTGTTGGTTGTTTGTTGTTGGTTATTTGTTGTTGGTTGTTGGTTGTTGGTTGTTGGTTGTTGGTTGTTGGTTGTTGGTTGTTTGTTGTTGGTTGTTTGTTGTTGGTTGTTTGTTGTTGGTTGTTGGTTGTTGGTTGTTGGTTGTTGGTTGTTTGTTGTTGGTTATTTGTTGTTGGTTGTTTGTTGTTGGTTGTTGGTTATTTGTTGTTGGTTGTTTGTTGTTGGGAAGATGACCAAACAAGTCAACTTCCCTTAGAGCTTTCTGCCTCCTGCCTTCTGCCTCCTGCCTCCTGCCTTCTGCCTTCTGCCTTCTGCCTCCTGCCTCCTGCCTCCTGCCTCCTGCCTCCTGCCTTCTGCCTTCTGCCTCCTGCCTTCTGCCTCCTGCCTTCTTACACTAGTGATGAGTTCGTGAAAGTCTACAACCTCGTTGTTTATACATTGTGCTGATATTTCTTGATCATAGTAATCGAGAAATAACTGAATTTCATGGGTTGGGAATTTCTGATGAAAATATTTACAGTTTTCTGAACCCTGTTGTATTCTTAAGTTTAAATCGATCTCGTGAGGTAAGTGCAGAGAAACCGCTTTTCTGGCAAGAACGATCTCTTTTTTGGCTTGATGCAAACGATATCCCAAATCATTATCCTCACAACCCCAGTTACTGTCGTAGTTTTCATCAAAGAACCCAACATCAAATAATGATTTTTTCCTAATTGATAAATGCCCTGACCAAAATAAAGTCCACGGCATAGCCAGGTCTTCTAGTTTATCATTATATTTCTGATAGATGTTCTCCCGTATATCCCAAACTTTTCCCATCTCCACCAACTTGGCAATGGAGCCATCAGCATCATGGGGATCTACTGGTGTGATAAAATCTGCTTCAGATTTGGCTGAATATCCATAGACATAGCCAATAATGGCAACTTCATTTTTCTTCTGCTGATGGAGATCTAAATGCTGTTGGAGGCAGTCGCTTTTGGCAAGCATACCTGAATCAAGGAACAGGCAAATCCTACCATCGGCAACTCGAATCCCCAAGTTCCTCGCCGAACCTGATCTAAACCCCTTGTCCGCTTGATAGACATATTTGAGGTTAATTGTCTTTTCAAAGGTTTTAATTATGGAAAAAGTGCTATCAGAAGAGCCATCATCGATGATGACGACTTCAAAATTAGATGCCTCAAGACTTTGACTTACTAAGGATTTGAGGGTATACTCCAGGTACTGACAGCGATTGTATGTAGGAATAATTACTGATATTGAAAATTTATCGTTTGACATCGTATTCATCGTTTCTGCATTAACTGGGTCTACTGCCTGGTGTCTGCTGCCTTGTTTCTCCTTCATCAGATCTTTTTGTTAGCGATCTCGCTTATCCCCCTGTTCGGCATCCAATCCAATTCAACTAACTCACCTCCATTGTCAGCTACATTTTATACCATTTTTCATGTGATTACTCTGCCAATGTAATAATTTTGAATGCAAGAATTTTGAATGCAAGAATTTTGAATTCGCCGTTAGGCGCTAATTGCTCATTACTTCCCCAACTAGAAAGGAGATTAACAATGGGAGTTTATTATGACACCATAGCCGAAGAATATCAAAAATCCTCTCAATTGCCAGTTCGCTGCTATGTTGAGGAGTATACATACTTGAATCTGCTTGGTGATCTGAAGGGAAAATCAATCCTCGATCTTGGTTGTGGAGAAGGCATAAAAGAGGTGCGAAATTACTTGGTGCTAATAAAGTCATTTTTCTGCGCAATCCTGATG
>JAAHGR010000697.1 GCA_010672425.1 Symploca sp. SIO2E6 | reverse complement strand
CGGCCGATCTGGATACAATCGTTGTCCATAAGCGTCTAGTTCTCCCTGTTGAGGCTGTACTTCACCTGTATATTGCATGTTAGAGTTTCCAGAAATCAAGTTTCTTCTGAATCCTTAGAACAGGTTAGCATGTCCAGAAATCACCAGAAACCGGGTTTCTTCTGCATGTTAACAACAAAGTCAGCATGTTTCTCCCAGAAACCCGGTTTCTTCACTGATGCAGCGACTATCAGAGTTTCCACTGTCGATCTGTTTCTTCATAATAGTTAAAGCCACAACGAGCAAATATTTCAATTAGCACATGCTCCGGAATACCTTCACGCTCTTTTATAATACAGCAGTTTGCTCTGCTATGCGGTACATTGTTGATCCCCCTAAATCCCCCTTAATAAGGGGGACTTTGAGAAAAGTGTACTTCATTACAGTGCAAAGCGCTGTATCTATAGCTGTACCACGAAGACCATCGGTGAGTTTAATCGGTAATTCATGAAACTCCTTCACCATCCAGTTCCATAATAGATCCTCTGTAAATTGATTAATCTTAGGAGGTTTAACAGGAGCGGGTTTAGTGGGATTGATTTTATCAGAAAACAGAGCATCTAAATTCCCCACTTTCCCTTCATAGTCTACCAAAAACATCAGTAACTGGAAATTGCTAGTACCATAATTTTTCGCTTTTTTAGTCAATAGTTGCCAGAAATTCTGAATGAGCTCCTGTAAATAGGCTTGTGGCATACAATCCACATTATGAAAGACAAACAAGACATTCTGAGTTTGCCAACAACGATAAACTTGCTCTGCAATTTCCGCAGGCGAGATATCCTTGCTACAAAGATTAAAACGAACACCAAGTTCCCACCACAGAGCACTCACAAAGGTTATCTATTCTCAAAGATTTCTTGAGTGCCTGAATTTCCTCTTGCCAAGCATCACGTTCTTCTTGATGTCCGTTGATAATCAGTATCAAACGAAAGCCAGTTCTTTCGAGATCTAGGTTTTGGAATATTTCAGAGCATTCACTCCAGGTAAGATGACGTTTCAATCGAGTTGCTATAAATAAATGAAGGGTATTAGAGAATTTTTCTTGAATCTCTGCAATGAACTCGTCAAAATCTGGCCGTGTTTCAGGACGTGGTGAACTGCGTTTGGCTTCAATAATTAACACCGTCGGCTGATTTGTCTTACGATATAGCAGAAATTCAGCTATCTTTACCTTATCCTTAATCCCTTGATAGGTTTTACTCTGTTCGATATGGAAACAATGGCCTTCTGGATATAGTCCAAATGTCATGCCCGATTCAAAAATTGGTTCTGTTGTCATTCCAGAGTGAGCCTCACTTCTTCTTTGTATAGACGAATAGATTCGTTAATAATTGGATTTTCTGGTAAACCGTCCCTTAAGTTGGCAGTGCTCCAGTGATGACCATTGGCAGCAATAATAGCAATAGATAAATCTTTTTGCTTCTGAGCAATAAGATATAGCTTCTTGACAACAAAATAAGAGTGACTTGCCATAAAGAACTGAATGCCAGACTCAGCCAACATGACTATAATGTCAAGTAATTTAGAAATGGCAATTGGATGCAAGGCAGACTCTGGTTCATCAATAAACACAATTGATTGAGGATCGAGATAACGATTACCAAGTAAGGTATCTAAGATAGCAATTTTCTTAATCCCTTCAGCAGTAACGCCAATAGGAAATTTTTGATTGCCCTTTTTGAAATGCCAGCGCCCTGATGTTTCATCATACTCAACTCTGCCATCGAGAACTTCTCTAAGCTGCTTTCGAGAACTTGCGAACTCTGAATAGTTTCTGCCTTGGGTAGGAGGTTGTCGCAAAGCGCGAGCCAGATCTAAATAGGTATCATCAAAACCAAAGGTTTTATTAACTTCACGGGCTTGCAAAATATTTTGGTAAAGGGACAAGACTTCTTTAGTGGGAAAATATATAGAGTTGCTATTGCGAGGGGGTACGTTATTTTCTAATCTTTGAATACTTTTAGTTGTGTTTTTGCCAAACTCATATAAGAATTTACGATTATCAAGACAGAGCCTCAATAATAAAGGGCTGTCAGCTCCTTTGCTAACCAAATCTCCAATTTTCTCAGTCTCAAACGTCCAGTACAGCTTATCTGCTAGAATTTCAGCCGCACTGCGAGGCTCGTTACCTCGCTCGTAAGCTTCTAGGGTATACATGGCACTGTAGAGGGCTTTGAGCAAGATAGTCTTGCCAGTACCGTTGCTACCAATAATAAGATTGATACAACCTGGGTTTTCGCATTGAAGTTGGTGAATAGGACCAAATTTTTTGAGTTCAAAGCTGCTTAACATAAACCATCCTGTACTGTATAGTGACTGACTCTATCCCAAGGTTGTCTAGGGTTTTACAATAGTGCAATCGCTTATATATGTGCGAACATTTTCTATTATATAATAGTGGAATTAAATCGGTATAAAATCAACATTATTTGCCTGAAAAAAACGGACAAAAGTTATAGGTATCCGACTTCTTCTTCCGGTTTTCTGAGTGTTAATAACTTTCTTTGGTCGAGCAGTCGGGGATCTTCGTGACAGTGGAGAGTGCCGAATGTGGGTTAAGATATTGAAGATAATTCTCATCCGAGATATTTCACAGTAACTCTCCCTATGACAGCAACATCTTCTACCCAAAACCAATCCCGGGTTTTGCCCCTCTACGAGCAAGACTATTGCCACTGGCTAGAAACCACAGCTTATCTGTTAAGGGAAGGAAAACTCCAACAACTCGACGTGGTGCATCTAGCTGAAGAAATTGAAGATCTGGGCAAACGGGAAAAGAGAGCAGTTGAGAGCAATTTGGAAGTCATTCTCATGCATTTGCTGAAGTATCAATATCAACCAGAACTGCGCTCTAATAGCTGGCTATTTACTATTTTAGAACATCGCGATCGCCTCGAAAAGCTTTTCCGAGATAGCCCCAGCCTCAAACCTTTCTTTGAATCTGTTTTTGAAGCGTGCTACACTCGTGCCCGAAAAAAAGCAGCGGTGGAAACGGGATTGTCTTTAGAGCTCTTTCCCGCCTCCTCTCCCTTTACCCTAGAGGAAACCTTAAATCCAGATTTCTTACCGAAGCAGTAATTGAAAATTTGATGAAGATTCGCCTGTAACAACAGTTTCCTGCTCTCAAAGTTATCACTATCGAATACAGTAATACAAGTTAATTATATAAGATCATATATTTCGATAGTATGGAAACTAGTGAGTCTCGTTATCGAGCCATTGTTGAAGAGCAAACAGAACTAATTTGTCGGTTTTCCCCGGATGACAAGCTAACTTTCGTCAACCCTAATTACTGTCGCTATTTTGGTAAACCTTACGAAGAGCTCATTGGGGTCGAATTTTACCACATGATTCCCGAGGCAGAACGGGAGAGGGTAAAAAACCATCTAGCTTCTCTGAGTTGGAAAAACCCTGTGGGCATAATTGAACACTACGTTATCACACCCGACGGCAACTTTCGTGCTCAGCAGTGGAGCGATCGCGCTATCTTTAATGAGCAGGGTCAATTGGTTGAGTTCCAATCGGTAGGACGGGACATTACTGCTCAAAAACAAGCGGAAGAGTCACTACGTCAACAGTCTAGGACTCTCGAAAGGTTCAGTGCTAACCTCAAACATCTGCATCGCATTAATACGATCAATTACCAAGATTTTGACACCTTGTTTACTGATTGTCTGGATATGGGATGTGAAATTTTTGGACTATCCACTGGCATTATCAGTCAAATTATTGATCAGGAGGCAGAACCCACCCCTAACCCCTCCAAGGAGGGGAACCGGAGGCAGAACCCACCCCTAACCCCTCCAAGGAGGGGAACCGGAGGCTGTCCCGATGAAGAAATTTCACCACCAGAGGATGAAGGTAGACTCTTCCCAATTCCCAATTCCCAATTCCCAATTCCCAATTCCCAATTCCCAATTCCCAATTCCCAATTCC
>JAAHGR010000696.1 GCA_010672425.1 Symploca sp. SIO2E6 | reverse complement strand
TTTCCACCCTGTAGAGACGTTGCATGCAACGTCTCTACAGGGTGGAATATAAGGGGTTTGTGTAGGTGCGATCACGTTTGCATTAAGATATTTGTAGTACACTCATTATTCAAGGTGGAGATGAGTTTCATAGCTTCCAGTCTTTATTGGGCACAAGCCCAAGCCGACACAGCCTCAACTCCTGATTGGGGAATGTTGGGAGTATTAATCGGTGTTATCTCATTGCTAGTGGCTAGCATAATCGGTATTCTCCAAATAAAGGCAGCACAAAGGCCGAAAAAAGACATTAGATGCATCCTTGTTACCAGTGTACCGTTATTGAAGGTTGATGATAAGTTTCAAAAACATCTGCAAGTTACCTTTAAAGGGAAAGAAATTATGTTATATAATTCTTTATTTATCCAGAAATCCGTCGTCACTGGGGATTAGTGCCAGTAATATTTATGATTTGTTAACCGTATGCAATAGATTCAGATCTGGTTAAAGATTGTAGTGGGAGCATCTTGCTCCCTATAATTAATAAGCGAGCAAGATGCTCCCACTACTAAAATTATATATAACCGATAAGATGCTCCTACTGAGAAATCAAAGCTTTAAGCCCAAAATATATTCCATTGGAATAGGATGTGGTTCCCTACCTGGTTTCTGGTATGACTAATGATTTGTCTGAATGGAATAATTTGTCTCTCATGAATGATAAAGACATTGATTACAGTATTCTTGCTAGACACCCGGTTTCTAGGAATAATAGACCGAAATCTAGATACATTTGATCATAATGTAAATTCCTTGCACCTGTAGGTTAAAATAAAAAAAGACGTGCATTAATCATCAAACCTAGAGGAGGATGAACATGAGGCTCTCTAAGCAATTAGAAAGCGTTTCAAAAGCAATAATTTGCATCTACAGAGAGCTATTTGACGAAAGCCCTTCACCCATGAAGCTTCAGAAGCTTTGCTACTATGCTCAGGGATACTCCCTAGCAGAAAAAGACGAGTTATTCGGGAGCATCCCATTTTGGAAAAAACATTAGCAAAAGAACGACATGGCAAGGGTTTCAGTCCTATTAAATGAGACAACTCGCCAAAATGGGATGCTCCCAGTTATTCCCTGAAGATTTTCAGGCTTGGCAGCATGGCCCAGTTATACCAGAACTTTATCAGCAATATCAACATTTTCAATGGAGACAGATTAGTGATGATATTGAGCCTCCACAGTGCGATTCCCTAGAATTTTTACGGGATATAGTTTCTGCCTATGGACGTTATGATGGTGCTGCCCTAAGTACTATGACCCATAGAGAGCAACCATGGTTTGAGGCTCGAGGGGATTTGGGTGAGTTAGAGGGCTCTACAGAAATCATCTCTAAAGATGCACTCCGCAGTTATTTCGCATCCAAATTGAAGGTACATGCCTAAAAATAAATATAGACGTATTGCTGATTTAGATGCTCAAGCAGTTGAAGCTTTATGTTCAAACTCGAGATGAAAATTCTTCAAGAGCACAAGCGATTGAGATAGCATCTCGAGCATTTGAAGTAAGTATATCTAAAAATTACGGAAGGCTACACGGCTTTATCTGGAATAATACTTTCCATATAGTCTGGTTTGATCCCGCACATAACTTATATCCAATGAAATCTGGTATAACTAGGCATAAAGACGCTGCTACAGTCAAATGCTTTGCTCCTGATGAAATACTGAGACTCCAAGCCAAAATCAAAGAACTGCGATGGTCATAGCCGCATTAAATGCTTTTTGATAGATAATGAGATCTTCATGAGAAAAACATGCCTCTTTTTTCTTCTTCTCCCTTGTCCACTTTCCCCCCTTGTCTACCTTGTCTGACTCCCATTATACGATTAATGTAAAAAACCTACCCTTGTCAGCTCTCACCCCCTCACCCCCTCAACCTTCCGTAACCAATTTCAAACCAAAAGGGATTGCTCGCAGTTGGGTTTTAGGATTAGTGATTACCCTGGGTATTTTGCTAGGAACCCTCTGTTGTTCGATTTGGGATCAAGTTCCCATGCCTACATCTCCAGTAATTTGGTCTTCAGAGGCTCAGTGGATTACCTCAGAAGAACCCACCTATCGATTTTATGCTCGTCGCAGTTTCAACTTAGGAGATACTGAGGTAGGAGGATGGTTGCGCCTCAGTGCCGATAATGACTTTATTCTCTACGTCAATAATATAGTAGTGGCTAGGGAAGTGAGCGATTATGGACAGATTCCTCGGAATAGCCTGGGACTAGGCTCTCAATTAACAGATCCTTACCAGAACCTTAATGATAGTCATCCCTATAGTTTGCGGGTCAGAGACTGGGTACAATGGTCATACCCTAAAGACTGGAAGTTAACTAACTACGTTGATTTAACCCCTTATCTGCAACCTGGTAGAAATGTCATTGCTCTAGAGGTGCAAAAAAGTCAGACTAATCCTCGCGCTATAGTTGAAGGCGCTATTTATATCCCAGGTTCAGACTCATCAGTAATTAACCTAACCACAGGGGAAACACCTTGGCGCATTTCTACTTTAGCTGAGAATCAAGAGCAGTTACGCTGGTTTGACCAAGAATTTAATGACCTCAATTGGTCAGAAGCAGCAGTTCTTGGCCAACCAACCGAGAAAACCTATAGTAGAGTTAGCGAGCAGTTATTTGCTCAGCCGTTACTAGGAAATTGGATTACAGGGAATCAGAGTGAGCGAGGGGAAGTCTGGTTGAAGGGGACTTGGCAGGGGGTGAGGGAAAATAAGAGACGCGGGGACGCGGAGACGCGGGGACGCGGGGATGCGGAGATGCGGAGACGCGGGGACACGGGGACGCGGGGAGAAATCTCACCCAAATTTGTGTCCACCCCTTGGCTGGTTTCTCATCGGCGGCAACGAGCTTTTATTCGCTTTGCGGGTCAGGGAAATTATAGTCTGCTGCTTAATGACTCCTTAGTCAAGCATGATGACACAGGAGATCAGGGATTATTGCACCTCTACGAAGTCACTAACTTACTTAAGCGTGGCAGCAATAACCTAACTGTACGCTTATCCCGTCCTGTTGAAACTGACGGTAAGAATAATACTGGACTAGTGGGATTTTATTTAGATGGCTGGATCGAAACTGAAACAGGAGAAGCGATCGCTACTATTGTAACCGATGAGAACTGGATAACGGAGACAGAACCCACCCCTAACCCCTCCCAGGAGGGGAACCGGAGGCAGGAGGCAGGAGGCAGAAGGCAGAAGGCAGAAGGCAGGAGGCAGGAGGCAGGAGGCAGAAGGCAGAAGGCAGAAGGCAGTCCTAATGAAAAAATTTCACCACCAGAGGATGAAAGTGGACTCTTCCCCATTCCCCATTCCTCATTCCCCATTCCCTACTTTCAAGTCAGAAGTCAAGAAACGGAACTAGTAAATTCAGCAACGTTTCTCAGACAGCCTCACTTACAAGAATTTAAGCGTCAATTTGAGGGTGATGCGGCTTTGCTCAACTATCCCAAGTATCTGTGGCATCAAATACTTTGGAGTTTAGGAGGCATCTTCTTCGTTTTAATTGAGACTTGGAGTCTTGGTAGATTGTTGCTAGGCAGGAGGCAGGAGGCAGGACCCACCCCTAACCCCTCCCAGGAGGGGAACCGGAGGCAGGAGGCAGAAGGCAGAAGGCAGGAGGCAGAAGGCAGGAGGCAGGAGGCAGGAGGCAGTCCTGATGAAAAAATTTCACCACCAGAGGATGAAAGTAGACTCTTCCCCATTCCCCATTCCCCATTCCCCATTCCCCATTTACCAGTCAGGAGGCAGAAGGCAAAAAGCGATCGCATTACTCCTTACTCATTACTTATTTGGGATAGTTTAGCAACAGGAACGATCTTACTACTACCCGGAACCCTATTTCTACTCAGCATTGCTTTACTCAAACATCGTTATGGCGAAGCTGAACTAGCTTTGCAATTTGCTAGCTCTCACAGTAATCAGCTCATCCTAGCAGGATTTTTGGTCATTGTTTCGTTAACTTTGTTATGGAGTTTACTTAGAAGGCAGGAGGCAGAACCCACCCCTAACCCCTCCAAGGAGGGGAACCGGAGACAGGACCA
>JAAHGR010000695.1 GCA_010672425.1 Symploca sp. SIO2E6 | reverse complement strand
AGGCAAGAGGCAGGAGGCAGAAGGCAGGAGTCAGGAGGCAATCCCGATGAAAAAAATTTCGCCACCATGCATGAAAATTCATTTCTCCGTGTCTCCGCGTCTCCGCGTCTCAGTGTCTCCGCGTCTCAGTGTCTCCGCCTCCCCGCGTCAATCCTAACTAGATGCCTTCAAGCTGACATGATGATTTTAGCTGTTGGTGCCAGCATGGGACTGGCAATTTTAACTAAAGCAACAGCCTATATTTATACCTTTCCTATTATTGTTTGGTTCTGTTTCTCTTTGCTCAAGCGCTTACGTTGGCAGGTATGGAAACCAATTGCTGTAGTAGCAGTTATGGTACTTGTGCTCAACTGTGGACATTACCTACGCAATCTGGATGTGTATGGAGCACCGATCGCTTCCGATCCAGGAGAACCTAAGTATACTAATGATATCTTTACTGCCTCGGCTTTGTTATCCAATATACTAAGAAATTTTGGACTGCATCTGGGGACACCTGTTGGTTTAAGCAATGCCATTTTTGATAAAATCATTAACTTACTCCATCTAGTATTAAATGTAGAGATTAACGATCCCCGCACTACCTATATAAATTTAGGCAGATTTGGTATTCCTGGAGGCTTATCAACAATTGGAATTAATGCTACGGAAAACAATACTAGCAATACTCTTCATTTTATCCTCATCGTGGCTGCCATCATCCTGTGCTTAAGTTGGCCATTTTTAAGGAAAAAACGATATCTCCTGACTTATCTTACAGTTGTTTCCAGTATTTTTGTCCTGTTCTGCTTCCTACTTAAATGGCAATGGTGGCACAGTCGTCTTCATCTACCCATCTTTTTGCTCTTTGCCCCGTTTGTCGGTGTAGTGCTCTCTCAAATTCCCCAGCACCAACTAGTGAATGCCCTAGCGGCTATACTGATCTTAGCATCACTTCCCTGGCTGTTTTCCTGCCGAGAGCGTCCTGTGATGGGAGAGGACAATATCTTCAATACCACACGCATTGAACAATATTTTAATGGTCAGACTTCTAAAAAGAAGGCTCGTGTCCGAGATGCTTACCTAGGGGGAATTAATTTCCTCAAGTCTAGTCAATGTTCTGAGATTGGACTCTTATTGGGTCACAATGATGTGGAATACCCGATTTGGGCAGTTTTACAACAGAGTAATCAGCCAACATGGGCTATTCAACATGTGAAAGTAGAGAATCCTTCGACTGTCAAGTCTGAGATTGAACCCTATAGCAGTTTTGTACCTTGTGCCCTGTTTGCTACTAAATCTAGCAAATACGCCAAAAGTGACCAGGAAAAAATTGTCGATGATCACAGTACTTATATTCAAGCTTGGTCACAAGGCAACATCAAGGTTTTTCTTAAGAAGGCAGGAGGCTGCAAGGCAGAAGAGAAGAAGGCTTGGAAGGGATGCTGAGTCATTACTTATTACTTATAAAACTTGCTCCCAAAGCAAGCGATATAGTTGTAAAGGCGCATCCTTTCCCTTCACCTTCACCGGTGCCATTTTTTCCAAGGGTAGATTGCGATCGCGAAGCTTGGTAAAAGTACTTTGGGAAATCAGAATTTCGTCTTCCTTGGCAACTCCACAAATCCGACTCGTCACATTAGTTGTATCCCCAATAGCCGCATACTGAATTAGTTGTTCCGAGCCAATGTTTCCCGCTGCTACTTGGCCAGTATTGAGTCCAATGTGGATGCTAATGGTTCTTCTCCCCTGCTGTAACCACTTCTGATTCAGGCGACGCACTGCCCACTGCATGGCAATTGCTGCCTGAATCGCTCGTTGGGGATCATTTGCTTGCTGATAGGGAGCACCCCAAACTGCAAATAAAGCATCTCCAATATACTTTTCTAAAGTACCTTCGTAAGCAAAAACGATTTCCTCGACCATCACTTGGAAGTATTCATTGAGCATCTCAATGATCTGGCGTGGTGCCATTTGGGAGGACATTTCGGTAAACCGGCTAATGTCACAAAATAGAGCGGTTACTTCCCGATCCACAATGCCCAAATTACCTTCTTCCCTCAGCTTTCTACTAACTGTGTTGGGAAAAAAACGCTCCAGTTTATTACGCATTACTGCTTCCGCTTGTATCTGTTGGTAAAGCTGGGCATTATCAATTGCGATCGCGGCTTGGTTAGTTAGACAAGTCAAAAACTCCAAATCTTCCCCAGAATAAACATGGGATAAGGATAAATTATCAACATATAAGACCCCAATTACTGACTCTCGCGGTTTGAGGGGAGCACACATTGCTCCATGGATACCTTGAATGACTACAGATTCTGAATTCCTGAGCCGCTGATCGATACAAGCATCGTCAGATAAAATAGCCGTTCCTTTATTCCGTACAAAATTGGTAATTTTTTTGCTGTATAATTGTTGAATTACCGGGATGCCTGGGCGTAATTTAAATGCTTTTTGTTCGAGTTGTCCAGTGACTGCATTAACTAAGAGGATCACCGCTCGATCCACATGCATAATCTCGAATAAGAGGTTAAGAATTTTATCCAGCAGCTTTTGAGGTTCCTCAGGAGAAGCCAATTCTTTGCTTACCTCTAGCAAAATTTCTAATTTAGCCATGGCTCGCCGTGAAGCATCCTGGTGGGGAATCTGGAGGAGGGAGATATCCGTCTGAGCAGGATCTGGTGAGTTGAGTATAGTAATCCGGGTTTGTTCCGGTGAGACTTGCTTGATAATAGAGATCCCAGGATCGGCATTATTCTTGAAAGGTTGTTTCTCAGGAGCAGCTATCGCCTCCACAAATTGACAATTTACCTTGCCAAAACGAATTGAGTCCCCATTTTTGAGTGTACTGTGATTAACTTTAATCTCGTTAACGAAAGTGCCATTGAGGCTTTTCCTATCTGTAACTGTAACGTAAGCTTCGGCAAGGGTAATTTCCGCATGTTGACGGGAAAGACTCTCATCAATAAGAACAATACTGTTGTTCATCCCCCGTCCAATAGTATTGATACCCAACTTCAATTGATGAGTTTTTGCTTCAGGAGTCCCAGGGGCATAAATTAGATAGGGTTTGGGGAGTAAGTCCATTTAATAAGTAATAAGTAATGAGTAATGAGTAATAAGTAATGAGTAATGAGTAATGAGTAATGAGTAATGAGCAGTAGTTGGACTTCAGTCCAAAAAGAAAATGAAAAACATATCTTTTACCTCCTCCCTCCTCCCTCCGGTTCCCCTCCTTGGAGGGGGTGGGTTGGAGCCTCCTGCCAGTAATGGTGTTTTTTCCTTCAGTACTCCTAAACTCCTTTTTTCCTAAGTACCGTAGGGATTTGGGTAACGATTTGTGAAACGACTTGCTCTGGTGTCTCACTAGCATTTATTCTAATATGTAGGTCAGCTTCTGCATAAAGACCTCGTCGCTGCTCTAAAAGCCTTTGCAAAATTTGAGCCGGATCAGCCTGTTTCAGGAGAGGACGAGTAGTATCCTCTTGAAGACGTTCGATGAGTACTTCTACTGGTGCATCTAGCCAAACAATCAAACCGTGATGCAGATAACTCCAGTTAATTGGCTTGAGTACAACCCCACCACCAGTGGCAATAATCAACTTAGTATAAGCAGATAGTTCAGATACTACTTGACTCTCCAGCTGCCGAAAAGCCTCTTCTCCACTTTCAGCAAAAATCTCATTAATGGTTTTACCGACAACTTGCTCAATCACCACATCTGAGTCACAGAAACCATAACCCAGCTGACTTGCTAGTAGATGTCCTACAGTCGTCTTACCAGAACCCATCATGCCGATGAGAAAAACATTAATTCCTGCTAACAAGTTCTTCACTTAAAATATTTACCCTCTTTGGCTATCTCCCTGAGATTATTCTACAATGATAGGTAGAACTGGATACAGAGACACCGGGACGCGGGGACACGGAGATTGGACTAAGTAGTTTAAAGGCATCTGAGCTTAGCAAAGAGCTAATAGCTGACAGCTTAATACAATACGGGAGTCAATACTACTCGGTAATCGCTCACTCTTGATCCTTATACCTCCCACATTCCCCACACTCCCCACACCTCCCACACTCTCTTTTCCCTTGCAGTATTAATACAGGAGGTCTAAAATGG
>JAAHGR010000694.1:1998-4111 GCA_010672425.1 Symploca sp. SIO2E6 | reverse complement strand
CCCCTTTCAAAGGGGGACGGGAGGGGGATTCAAAGGGGGACGGGAGGGGGATTCATACCAAATCCGGCATACACACCCCCGTTATGTCCCACCCTGTAGAGACGTTGCATGCAACGTCTCTACAGGGTTTTCGCGGTTTTCTCAAAACGGGGGTAACTAACCCGGATTTGGTATCAAAGGGGGACGGGAGGGGGATCAAAGGGGGATGCGAGGGTGATCAACACGGTACCGCATAGCAGAGCAAACTGCTGTATTTTAACTACAAGTCACTCACAAGTCAGATGATCTCAGGTCGTAAGTCAGTATGCGGTGAGGTTTGATGAATATATGAGTTTCCAAAATCTAACAAAATGTTCAATCCCAAAGAATTGACAATTAATAGCTGTGTTGAATATCTACAGCTTGGCTACTGCCAGATTGGCTGTAACCTCAAGCCAAATTATGCAGATATCCTAAGTTGGACTGCTAAGATGGCTCTAGAACATATTGCCCATAGCGATGCCCTATATCACAACATCGAACACACTATCCTGGTAACCTTAGCAGGACAGGAAATCCTACGGGGGAAGTACCTTTTAGAAGACGGCGTCTCTTGTCAAGACTGGTTACATTTCATCATCTCTTTGTTGTGTCATGACATTGGATTCGTTAAGGGTGTCTGTCAGCAAGACCGAGTCCAAGAAAGATTGTATGCTACAGGAATAGAAGAGGTATTGATTTCTATCCCAACAGGTTCTACCGATGCATCCTTAACTTTGTTTCATGTAGACCGAGGAAAACTGTTCGTTAAAGAACAATTTAGCGATCACTGGCCTCTCGATATCGGAGCAATTGAGCGCAATATTGAGCTGACTCGTTTTCCGGTGCCAGCCGATGAGGAACATTCTGATACTGTCAATTACCCCGGTTTAGCGAGAGCAGCAGATTTAATCGGTCAGCTGTCTGACCCCTATTACTTACAAAAAATTCCGGCTTTGTTCTACGAATTTGAGGAAATTGGTGCGAATAAGGACTCTGGTGTCCGCACTCCTGGTGACCTGCGAAAGAACTACCCAAACTTTTACAAGAATGTTGCTCTTCCCTATATTCAACCGGCGTTGCGCTACTTAGATCTGACAGTTGAGGGCAAGCAACTCATTGCCAATCTCTACGCTAATGTGTCTGAGGTAGAACGAGAAAATTAGTTTTGTTTAATCCACAGCAGTAAAATGTTATAATTCGAGCATATAGTAATCCTATTTAAGATCGTAACCAGCTATCAAGCTATAGCAAAGGTTAGACAGGATATTTGATGATGATCCTATTTGGGATTTCTATAGCCTGAGATTATACAGTTTTAGTGCCCAAAAATGACCATGGAAAATACAGAACTTAACAAAAATTCTGAAGAGCAAGTAGTAGACGATACATCAGGCGCTCCTAACGCCTTAGGAGACGAGCAAACCGACTCTCAGGAAACAGTAACAACTCCTGAAACTGAAGTCAAAGATGGAGTGAGTGATGAAAGTGTCGAAACCGGGAATAAAGACACTGAAGAAACTGCTGAAACAGAAGACTCGAATACCACTATTGGGGAACGTTCTCCAGGAAAAACAGATAGAGGACTATAGGGTATCTCATGGGGATGAGGTACAAATTTGTTGTTTTTTGGGAATGGGGAAAATCTTGCATCAATTGCGATCGCTAACCTTACACTCTACTTTACCGTATTCTCTATATAAGATAATGATAACCCAGCGAGCAAGATGCTCGCACTACAATCATATGACCCCAACCCTATGGTGGGTTACACCAGATCTCTCCCATCCCCCAGATCCCCGACTTCTTTAATTCGTCGGGGATCTAGAAGTCTTGCCTAGCGAGCACAAATTTTGAGATTTTATCTTGTAGGGTGGGCAAAATCGATATTTTAAACCATTTAACGACAAATTACCTATTATTGCCCACCAATCCCAATTTAGCGAGAATAAAGCAGTTTGTAGGACAATCTTGCCTCAATTGCAATAACCCGCCTTTCGATGCTAGCGCTAACGTTAAACTCTACTTTACCGTATTCTCTATATAAGATAATGATAACCCAGCGAGCAAGATGCTCGCACTACAATCATATGAC
>JAAHGR010000694.1:0-1898 GCA_010672425.1 Symploca sp. SIO2E6 | reverse complement strand
ATCTTGCCTCAATTGCAATAACCCGCCTTTCGATGCTAGCGCTAACGTTAAACTCTACTTTACCGTATTCTCTATATAAGATAATGATAACCCAGCGAGCAAGATGCTCGCACTACAATCATATGACCCCAACCCTATGGTAGGTTACACCAGATCTCTCCCATCCCCCAGATCCCCGACTTCTTAAAGAAGTCGGGGATCTAGAAGTCTTACCTAGCGATCGCAAATTGTTAGATTTTATCTTGTAGGGTGGGCAAAATCGATATTTTAAACCATTTAACGACAAATTACCTATTATTGCCCACCAATCCCAATTTAGCGAGAATAAAGCAGTTTGTAGAACGATCTTGCCTCAATTGCAATAACCCGCCTTTCGATGCGATCGCTAACCTTACACTCTACTTTACCGTATTCTCTATATAAGATAATGATAACCCAGCGAGCAAGATACTCGCACTACAATCATATGACCCCAACCCTATGGTGGGTTACACCAAATCTCTCCCATCCCCCAGATCCCCGACTTCTTTAATTCGTCGGGGATCTAGAAGTCTTACCTAGCAATCGCAAATTTTGAGATTTTATCTTGTAGGGTGGGCAAAATCGATATCTTCAACCATTGAACAACAAATTACCCATTGAGTGCCCACCAATCCCAATTTAGCGAGAATAAAGCAGTTTGTAGAACGATCTTGCCTCAATTGCAATAACCCGCCTTTCGATGCTAGCGCTAACGTTAAACTCTACTTTACCGTATTCTCTATATAAGATAATGATAACCCAGCGAGCAAGATGCTCGCACTACAATCATATGACCCCAACCCTATGGTAGGTTACACCAGATCTCTCCCATCCCCCAGATCCCCGACTTCTTAAAGAAGTCGGGGATCTAGAAGTCTTACCTAGCGATCGCAAATTGTTAGATTTTATCTTGTAGGGTGGGCAAAATCGATATTTTAAACCATTTAACGACAAATTACCTATTATTGCCCACCAATCCCAATTTAGCGAGAATAAAGCAGTTTGTAGGACAATCTTGCCTCAATTGCAATAACCCGCCTTTCGATGCGATCGCTAACGTTAAACTCTACTTTACCGTATTCTCTATATAAGATAATGATAACCCAGCGAGCAAGATGCTCGCACTACAATCATATGACCCCAACCCTATGGTAAGTTACACCAGATCTCTCCCATCCCCCAGATCCCCGACTTCTTTAATTCGTCGGGGATCTAGAAGTCTTGCCTAGTGAACTTTGTGTCTTGGTGGTTTTAAAAAAAATTAGTAGTTATCGTTATCAGAGTTAGCGTTGGGTTCCGCAAAAGCTTCACCCAACCTACTTACTGCCCATTTTTGTCCATCAACCGGAATTTGGAGAATCGAAGCTACGGAGTTGAGTGATTTAGATCAACATTTTCTGGCATGTCCTTGCACAAGTCCTTCTCGCTTTCCTTGACATTGGGGTTATTCTCCAAATAGTCACGCATCCAATGGCAACCTCGCACCATCAGTTCATCGAATGATTCAATCTTCCACAACCTGGGTACTTCATCATTGGGAACCATCGCCAGTTGCTTACCATCGGGACGAAAATTGAGCTCGAAGACCTGACCTTCATGCTCTGCGTTGAATTCTGCTACCTGCTCCTTGGTCTCTAAATCCCATAACTTAGCGATACCATCTAATCCAGCAGTAGCCAGTAACTTGCCATCAGGGCTAAAACTGGCAATCATTGCCCCGTTTGCATATCCTTTGAATTTGGCTAACTCCTTGTAATCTGAGTCCCACAAACAGACGGTGCCGTCTCTGGCAGCAGTAGCCAGCAACTTTCCATTAGGGCTAGAAATTACATTATCTATTATACCAGAGTGACATTCCGAGAATAAAGTAGCATCTA
>JAAHGR010000693.1 GCA_010672425.1 Symploca sp. SIO2E6 | reverse complement strand
GAAACACTCAACCTCTCCAAAGTGGAAGAACTGGGAAAGGCGTTATTAGATTTCTCGGGTGTGGCTGATTTGGTGGCTTGGTTGCAGGCGATCGCGGATTAGACCTCTTGCATAAATCCCGGAAGGGGTTCGCCAATGCTACTTCTTCGAGAAGCGTAGCTCACACCCCTACACCCCAGACTCCACATCCTTATTAACTATTGCGTGCTAGTTATTTCCTGGCTAAAAATGGCATCAAATAACCAATAATTAATCACTTCCCCTTGACATTCAGATTTACCCCCGCCAAACTAAAACTAGCACGAAATAGAAAAAAGGCAAAAAAATGAACCACAAAACCCACGTCGGCAGCACAGAAGCATCCTTCATGCTAGGCATCTCTGATGCCAGAGTCCGCCGCCTTCTGAGTCAAGGGCGAATCAAAGGTGCAACCAAGCAAGGTCAGGTCTGGATGATTCCTCTATATAAAGGAATGCCTGTAGTCATCGCCGGACGCCGAGGCCCGAAAGGCACTTGGTACAAGCGCCCTAGACAAGTGGAAACCTGCGTCCTCATCAACCGACAAATTATTGGCAGCAATACCAAGAATAATCAAAACGAGCCACCGATTGTGGTCAAACAAGGCAAACATAGCCATCAATGCCATCAATTAGATATCAAAGGCCCCTGCCGCCTGGTCTATACCCCTCATACTCCAGGACCCTGCAATGCTCGCTTGTGGATTGAAGCCGCTGCCCATGTGCCCATGGTTAGAAGAAGTTTTTAGCGAAAGAAGAGAATCAGCGATCACTAATATTGCCAAATTCAAGAGCCCCCAACTGGCGGCGCACCCCTAATTCATCTGGATCAGGTTCCTTGACAATAGAATTTTCGACCCTCAGTGTCCGAACTGCCGTCTCGTCCTTGATCATAACGGTGTCTTGCTGAGTATCTGGAGTTTAGGCTAGTCTAGATTCCGGACGGTAATAATGCTAACCTTGGTAGAGTAGAATTACTTAATGAAAAGCTTGAGAAGACAATACTGACAAGTGAAAGTATTAGAGTAAAGGTTAACCATGAAACCATTAATTGCATTTCCCCTAGAAGGTGACGAATCCATCCTGGTAGAAGTAGATGAGTTACCAGCTTCAGATATGGATGAAGGACTGGTTGCTAATTACCCTGGTCAACAAGTGGTTGTCCAAACTCGAACATCTTTTGCTGAGGCAATGGACAAAATTAAACCTGTCGCGGCTAATATTATTGGCAAAATCCGTGAGTTACAGGATTCTCCTGATGAAGTAGAGGTAAAATTTGGGGTAAAAATGACGGCTGAAATGGGTGCTGTGATTGCCTCTGCTAATGTGGAAGGCAACTATGAAATTACCCTGAAATGGAAGAAGTGAGATGTAGTTAACGATGAGTGCCGAACTGACATCAGCGATCGCACGAATTCGTCAAGCCAATGGGAGAGTTGTTGGTGCAGGTTTCCTTGTGTCCGATAAGTACATTCTCACCTGCTCTCATGTGATTAATGTAGCACTAGGAAGACAGATAAACGCTCCAGATGAGCCGCATCAAGAAGTTTGTTTAGATTTTCCTTTAGTCACATCCAGGAAAATGTTTAGAGGACGAGTAGTTCGCTGGATATCAGTTCAACCCAGTTCCTCCATCTTACCAGAAACTGGAGCTGACATAGCTTTATTGGAATTAGAAAGCCCTTTGCCAGAGAAAGCCCAACCTGTACGACTAGTGCAAGCAGAAAACTTGTGGAAACACCCTTTTCAAATCTTCGGTTTTCCAGAGGGACAAGCAGTTGGAGTCTGGACTGATGGAATAATCAGCAATCCACAAGCTAACGGTCGAGTACAGATAGAAGTTATACGAACAACTGCTTATCCTATAGAGCCGGGATTTAGTGGTTCTCCAGTATGGGATGAGCAGCTAGATGGTGTAGTTGGGATGACTGTCGCGATTGATAGTCGGCGATCAGAAGTTAGAGCTGCTTTTATTATTCCCACAACTCAGCTTGTCAATGCTTGTCCAGAGTTGAAAGAGCAAGTTATTGATCGTCCAATTCTAGAGGTTGGTGGATACAATTCAGCCAACAATAGTAATAAAGAAATTAGCTCCGGGATTAACCTATTAATTAAGATCAAACAAAATTTTCGTGACAATCTGTATAAGCAACTTGAAGCAGCTTATGAAAGACTTGGACAAGTTACAGGCGCTGAATCAGCTAGGGTTCAAACTGAAATCGATGGCTTAGAATTAAAGATAAATAAAATCAATCAAGAAATTTCCAATACTTAAAAGTTTAATATTATCAAACAATTATTTTTTGTTGTATTCGTACATATATACAATGCCTAGTCAAAATAACAAACAAGATTTAATTATAAAAAATAAATATCTTGAAGTCTTATATCAACAGTTTGAAGCATCTTATGAAAGGCTTGGACAAGTTACAGGAGCTGAAGCAGCTAGAGTTCAAACTGAAATCGATGATTTACAGGCAAAAATTAATAGTCTTCAACAAGAGATATATAGAAATACTCAAAATAGGCAAACTCCATTTGAACAAGTCACTAGTGAAGAACTATTTAACAGAGGTACGGAGTTAATTATACATGCTAAAAAAAGAGTTGCTTTAGTTGCCAAAACACCAATTCCATTAGTAGGAACACGACCATATGGAGAAAACCTTGAAAGTTATCCTTATGAAGTTCAGCAATTTAATGCAATTAAGACTACTATTTTGAAAGCAGTCTCAGGGGAACTTATTTTCAGATGTGTTGCCTCAACTACAGCACTCTGCCAAGATTTACAAAATGAAAACAGTTTTATTTTTAAAAATGAAGTCAAAAAAAATATTAATCATTTATACAATTCAATGGAACAAGAAAACTCTTTCTTACATATTGGATGGCACGATGATTTATCCCCAATGACTTATTTAGTTGCAGACAATTATTTTTTGTTGTGGTTTAAAGATTCAGATGATAAGTTCTGTCTTAGTGTTGAAGATTATCATGTTGCTAACGCCTTGTGGTCTCTAGCTAAAACCAAATCTAGGGAAATTAATCGTGAAGAATTACTAAAAAAAATTAGAATAAATTAAGGAAATAAAAAAATGCTTATATACTTAGCTTCTTCATTGAAGAATTATCAAATCAATAGTAAAATAGCTGATTTTCTAACTCAAAATAATTATAAGTGCTTTCTTCCTCAAAGAGATACCCCACAAGGACGCCATAAATTAACGGCAGAAACTAATATTAAAGCAATACAAGATTCTGATATTATTTTTATAATAGGTAAAAACTTGGGAAATGATACATCTTCGGAAACTGGATTTGCTAAAGGTTTAGGGAAAAAAACTGTACTGTTATTGACGGATTCAGAATTGGAAATAATAAAAAAAAGTATTATGATATTTTTTTTGGTTGATACAGTCTTGCATTTATCTTCATACTCTGAATTAAATCCTATTTTAGACATACTCGATCATCATAATCTTGATCGCAATAACTTTGTAAATAACTAACCTAATGTGATTCCATCACAGGAGTGATACACGAGTGATTATGGATAGATGATATTTTATGTTGGGAGTTGGGGCTGCTGTGGGAGCAGGTTTTATGGCTTGGCCTAGCCACGCTCAACCGAAAACAGGCCCTCAACTCAAGGGCTATTTGCGCAAGAATTGGACTAAAGGAGCTAGAAAGCGCGATCACCGCTACCTCGTCAAGCCGCTGATGGACAGATTGTTTTTTGGTTGTATAATTAGCTTACGCAGCTCTGTGTTGCTTAGCAAATTTCCCCCCTAATTCCATTACTTAACTCGCAGTTCGCGAGCAATATACTCGCACTACAGTTCGCGATCGCCTCATCATAAGATCCTGTAGTAGCATATAGAAACAACAATTCTCCATTCTCCATTCCCAATTCCCAATTCCCAATTCCCATTCTAAATTCTAAATTCTAAATTCTACATTCTAAATTCTACATTCCCCTTGACATTCAGATTCATCCCCGCTAAGCTAAAACTAGCACAGAATAGAAAAAAGGTAAAAAAATGAACAACAAAACCCACGTCGGCAGCACAGAAGCATCCTTAATGCTTGGCATCTCTAA
>JAAHGR010000692.1 GCA_010672425.1 Symploca sp. SIO2E6 | reverse complement strand
CAGCAAAGGTGCGATTTTTAATACCAATTCGATTTTTAACAGACAACAGGTACACCCCCTAATACTGTTGCCTGTTGCCTAATCTCGCTAATGACAAATGACAAATAACAAATGACAAATGACAAATGACAAATAACAAATGACAAATGACAAATGACAAATAACAAATGACAAATGACAAATCAGTCTTCTTGTCTACCCTTGAAAGATGCTAGCCATTCCCGAACTTGCTCGGCAGCAAGATCGCGAGAACCTAAACCAAAAGCCAAGGCAATTGCCACAGCGATCGCTCCGAGGAGCAGTCCAAAGGCTAGGTTAACAATGTCACCCCCAATACCCATTTGTTCCAGGGCAATGGCTGCGGAAAAGGCAATGATCACAATCCGAGCAGCCTGTCCTAGAATTGTTGATTGGCGAGAGCCGGAGCTGCTAATCAAGTTAAAGGTAAAAGTTGCTAAGAATAGACCAATGGCAAATACGACTAAACCTCCTAGAATTTGACCAGCAATAACTAAAATGCCGGTAACAATTGCTGTCAGAGGTTCAATTTGTAAGATATCAGTTGCAGCCACGATCGCAAATAGGATAATGGCCACTAACACAATCATGCCCACCAGTTCTGACGGTGTGCGAGTAGGAACAGGAGTTGCCTGTAGCACAGTCTCTTGTCCAGTAGAAGGTTCTGCTGTTTCGTCGGTTGGTGCAGCTGATGTCGCTTCCGTGACGCTAGGAGAAGTTACCCCTAACCACTGGAAAAGATTGTTAAAACCAATACTTGTCAGAATGTTGGTTACTAGCTCACGAATAAACTGTCCTAGGACATAAGCAATTACCAAAATCACTACTGCTGTAAAGATTTTGGGGATAGCACTGAGGATCTGATCCAACATCGCGATCGCAGGCTCTGAGATTGCCTCAATTTCTAAGGCATTGAGAGCCGCGATTGCCGTGGGGATCAAAATTAGTACATAGACAACAGTTCCAATAATCCAGGAGAGGGACTTACCACCAGCAGTTGCCTGAAGTCCAAACTGACTACCTAACCGATTAAATCCTGCTGCTGACAACAGACCTGTCACAATTCGGCGCACTACTTGAGCAACTACCCAACCAGCACCAGCAATCACTATGGCTTTCAGAATATTCGGCAAAGCAGCCAGAATTTCATTGAGCAGTTGCTGCACTGGTTCGAGGGTTCCCTGTAAGCCTAGGGTACTTAAAATTGAAGGCAGAAACAGGAGAAAGATGAACCAATACAGAGCATTACCAATTGTGTCACTCAGGGAGAACTGATTGGTTGGGGGAGTGGTAGCGCGGCTTGACTCACTAGTTGAAGTTTCATCTGAGCTTTCTGAAGGACTCTCTACCTGCTGACCTAAGCGCTCATCCAGTCTAAATAACCGTAGTGCCCTTGTTGTTACTAGTTTTACCAGAGAGGCAATTAACCAAGCAACACCCAAAAGAATTGCCGCACCAAACAACTGAGGCAAGAAGCTCAGAATTTGGTTAAGGAAACTATTGAGGGGTTCAGAAACTGCTTCTAGTTGCAGTTGCTGTAGAACCCCCACTAGGGTGAAGACGATAATCAGCCAGAAAACCGCCCCGGATATCCATTTCTCAACTTTTGGAGGTTCTACCCCTTCCTGAGCCGCGGTAAGCCAGTTAGCAATTTTGTTGTCAATTCTGGTGCGACTGAGCAATCCTTCTGTTAAACGAGCAACTGCTACAGCGACAATGATACCTAGCACTAGGAAAGCGATTGCTCCTAGCAGATTAGGCAGAAAAGCGACAATATCTTGTGAAAATGTCTCAAACACATCTGCCTGAGCCAAAACTGGATGTACCGAACCTTGTACACCCATTCCTACAATTTGGAAGATACCTTCCCAATTCTCATTCATAGTATCCCTTCTTTGAGTTTTTCACGCTAAGTTGCTTTTGGTGGCACAGTAATAACCAAAGCCATCATACTAGTCATATATCAGCTTTTGAATTTTTCAATGTCAAGCCCCCAAGTTTTTGAACAATCGATTCAAATCAATGCTAGTGCTACTGTGGTTGAGTGCTGTATTACTGACCAAACTTTGATGCACCGCTGGCTCAACCCGGTTCTGCGCTGCGAACCAGTGGGGAAATGGAGTACACAAGTAGGTAGTCGCTCTCGCTTTGTGATTGACATTCCCCTGTTACAGCCTACCCTCAAAAGTGTAGTCTTAGAACGGGAACCCGGTTTAGTCGTCTGGGGATTCAAGGGATTTTTCCAAGGACGCGATCGCTGGGAATGTCAGCCAGCTAACCCAGGAACTCTTCTGCTCAACCGTTTTGAGTTTGAAATTCCTAATCCCCTAGTTAGCTGGGGTTTTAGAACTTTTGCTGCCCACTGGACACAAAATGATATGAAAGCTCAACTCAGACGTCTCAAACGAGTTGCAGAGGAGACTTATCGGTCTTAGTTGTTTGTTTTTTGTTTTTTGTTTTTTGACAAACAACTAACAACCAACAACTTGCTAACACGTTAGCGTAGCGGCACGTTAGCGTAGCGGGGCGAAGGAGGGTGCAATCCTCCGTGCTGTCTTCCGGGGAATGAGTTAACCTTCACTCCTCATTTTTTCTAGCAACTGGCGAATCATCCCCCCATCCTCAGCGTAGGGGACCATCGCCAAGTACATTTGTGAACTACCCACACTTCTCTAACGAGTAAGTGTGGGCTTCTAGTTTCGACGACCGCTGCCCCTTACCCTTACGAGCAGGTGGTCTTACACAGCCTCCACTAGCAGGGACGGGGTTCCCTCCGCCCATAGCCAGTATCCGGATGCCTTCAGTCCTTATATTCAACGATGCATTACCATCGCGGTCATGATGAGTACCACAAGATGGGCAATCCCATTCTCTAATATCCAGTGGTAATTTATCGATCACATGACCACAGCATGAACATTTTTTAGAGCTTGGGAAAAATCTGTCAATTTCTACCAACTTACCTTCTTTTTGTTCTAGTTTATAGGCAAGAAAATTTACAAACATTCCCCAACCGACATCGGATATTGCCTTTGATAGCTTGCGGTTTCGTATCATGCCCTTAACGTTGAGATTTTCCACAACGATGACTTGGCTTTCGTCTACCAGCTTTCTTGACAGTTTATGCAAGAAATCTTGTCGGGTGTTCGATACTCGTTCGTGAACCTTAGCTACAAGTTTCCTATAATTTTCCCTGGTTTTACTACCCTTGGTTTTACGAGCAAGCTTCTGTTGTTTTCTCCTTAAGTTATTTTCCTGGCGTTGGAAATGCTTGGGATTAGAATACCTTCTCGCTTGTTCGCCGTCATGAACAATAGCGAAATCCTTCAATCCCAAGTCGATACCTAATGTTTTGTCTCCCAAACTTTCTTGGGATAAGTCTTCTGTCTCGCAGAGAATAGAAGCAAAATACTTGTTTGATGAAGTCTTGCTAATTGTTACTGTTTTGATGCTCCCAGTAATTTCACGGTGAAGTACAGCTTTGAGTTCACCGATTTTGGGAACAACAAGTTTCTCCCCTTTAACGATGACGTTTTGAGGATACTGAATTGACTGTTTACCTTGCTTTGACTTGAATCTAGGAAACTTGGCTCTACCTGCAAAAAAGTTGGTATAAGCCTTGTTGAGATTGATAGCTACACACTGGAGTACAGCAGAATAGCAATCCTCTTTTAACCAAGGATACTCTTTTTTTAGTTGGGGCAACATTCCCTTATAAACAGCCAGTTTTAGAGATTTGCCTGTTTCTTGGTAGTGCTGAATGCAAGCATTTAAAGCGAAGTTCCAATACCATCTAGCACAGCCAAACGACTTGGCCAGAAGCAATCCCTGTTCTGGTGTTGGATACAGCCGTACCTTAATCGCTTTAAGCACTGTAATCCCCCTTATTATCAGTGTTGTTATTTGACACTACACTGATTATAGCATATATTCCGGAAGGTTTATGAAAAATGATTTTGTGAGTAAAGGGAGGTCATATCAAATCCGGCTAAACACTTATCGTATCCTTCCACCTTGCAACTTTGGTCTTTTCCTTCTGCCGTCTGCCTTGGAGCCTTCTGCCTTATTGTCACCAAGATGTAACTATGCCACCGGATTTG
>JAAHGR010000691.1 GCA_010672425.1 Symploca sp. SIO2E6 | reverse complement strand
GGATATCTGTCAATAAAGAGCTCGCCTCGGGGCACAAGGTGCTCCCAATTGAATAAGAGAAACACGATTATTTCCTACTTCCTTCTACCTCCTTTCTCCTCCCTCACCTCCTGCCTCCTGCCTCCTGCCTCCTGTTTCTTGAGAGTAATGAGTAATGAGTTTATTGTCTGGCAATGGTTACTATTTTAGTCAACTAACCTTATTTAGAAGTCCCTTATTGGAAAAGTGTAAGATGAAAATTACTACTTGTTTGTCCGAATTTTCCCTACCGGAAATGCTGGAATTTATTGGTTATATCCACAAAACTGGTTTACTCACAATTCGTGCTTGGCCTGAATTGAAAATTCGGACAGGTAAAATACAATATATCTGGTTCTCTCAAGGTCATGTTGTTGCTGCGGCCAAGCGCTTGGATAATCAAGGTCTTCTCCGGTTAATTAATCAACAGAGTTGGTGTAGCGATCGCGTTACTTCTAAGTTAGCTCAGATCTGTCCTCAGGATACAGCAGTGGGTGAGTACTTACTCTCTCAAGGAGTTTTGCAAGCCCAACATTTGCAAAGGTTATTCTCTCTCCAGGTATTACAACCGATTTCTACCTGGTTCTCTCTTAAGAAGGGTCGGTTTGAGTTTGAGACAAAAGTGAATCTACCGATGATGGAAATGACTGGTTTGAGCCAATCAACCACTGAGGTGACTTTGGTCGCTCAGCAAATGTTACGCAGATTGAACAAAGTTAGTAGTCGAAACCCTACTCAGACGGGGAGTTATTTCAATACTGCACTAATCTAGAGCACCGATTCAGTATTCGGAGAAATCGGGTTTCTCGTGACGACGACAAGGAAATATCAGTCTTTGGGGGTTGGGCAAAGCATTTGGATTGATATACCTTGGGTATATCCTTAAATTTTCGCCCAAATGCTTTGCCCCTACAGCTTGCCAAAGAAAAATAACTAACAAAGGAACTCTCTTGATGTCTGAATTTTCCAGAAATATGGCATTTGTCATCGGCATCAATAATTACACCAACGGTATTTCCCCTCTACAGAATGCCGAGAATGATGCTAAACAGCTGGTGGAACTGTTGCGGAAACAGCATGGTTACCAAGTGTGGGTCTGCTTGAATGAACTCGCTACCCTCAAGAACTTAAATCGATTTTTAGACCATACCCTATTAGAACAAGTACAGGAAAATGACCGCTTGCTATTTTACTTTGCAGGTCATGGCATTGCTTTGAATGGGGATGATGGTCCGGCTGGTTATTTAATTCCCCAAGATGCTCAATTGAATGCCACCGAGACCTACTTACCCATGGCTAAGTTGCAAGCATCCTTGGAGAAACTACCCTGTCGTCACTTTCTGGGAATTCTCGACTGTTGCTTTGCAGGAGCCTTTCGTTGGTCTAGCACCAGGGATATATTAACGGCACTAGAGGTGATCCATCAAGAGCGTTATGACCGTTTTATTACAGACCCCGCTTGGCAGGTAATTACTAGTGCTGCTTATGACCAAAAAGCTTTAGATGCTTTTCATTTTAATACCGAACGTGGTCAAAGAGGTAACCATTCTCCCTTTGCCGCAGCCTTAATCGAGGCTCTTGCAGGCAAGGCTGATGCCTATCCTCCTGCTATTAATGCTCAACCCTCGGGAGATGGGGTAATTACTGCTACGGAACTTTACTTGTATTTGCGGGATGCAGTTGAACCAGCTACGGAGGAATATCGCCATCGACAAACTCCCGGTATTCACCCACTCAAAAAACACGATAAAGGAGAGTATATTTTCCTTTCCCCCGGACATCCCCTCAACTTACCCCCAGCACCAGAGTTAGATGCATCGCAAAATCCCTACCAAGGTTTGGCATCTTTTGAAGAGGAACACAGGGAAGTGTTTTTCGGTAGAACTGAATTAGTAGCTAAGTTACAGGATTTTGTCAAAACTCATCCTCTGACAGTGGTGTTGGGTGCTTCCGGTTCTGGTAAATCTAGTTTGGTGAAGGCAGGATTAATCCCCCAATTTAGATCAAGTTCGGTAGAATACTTACACTTTGGTAGCAATAAGGCGGAACCCACCCCTAACCCCTCCCAGGAGGAACCCACCCCTAACCCCTCCCAGGAGGAACCCACCCCTAACCCCTCCCAGGAGGAACCCACCCCTAACCCCTCCCAGGAGGAACCCACCCCTAACCCCTCCCAGGAGGGGAACCGGAACAGAAGGCTCCAAGGGAAGAAAGAAAGTTGCAAGACTGAGCAATGGTGTATTTTGCCACCTATTCGTCCTGGTGAGACACCCTTGCAAGGGTTAAATCAGGCTTTGAGGGATGCCCAATTACCAGAAGTAGTAGCTCAAAACCCCCAGCAGAATCTGGCTCACAGTATTGAGGTTTGGGCTAAAGATCACCCTAATTCTCAATTATTACTGTTTATTGACCAAAGCGAAGAAATAATTACACTCTGTCAAAACGAGGATGAGCGTAAGGAGTTTTTCCAACAGCTACTCACAGCAATCAATACCCATCGCCAGAGATTACGGGTAGTAATATCCCTTCGTTCTGACTTTGAACCACAAGTCAGGGATGCTGGTTTAAAGTTTGTCCCCACAGACGATAACCGGGGAAACACTGTGCTGAAAAATTCTTGGCAAAGCGGACGCTTTATTGTACCGGCGATGACACGAAGGGCATTGCGCGAAGCAATTGAAAAACCCGCAGAAACACGGGTGATGTATTTTCAGCCTCACGATTTAGTAGAACAATTAATTGATGAAGTGGCAGATATGCCGGGAGCATTGCCTCTGCTTTCTTTTGCCTTGAGCGAATTGTATCTTAAGTATTTACAGCGACAACGGGAGGCGCAATATCAAGGAATTATTATTGAGCGGGCCTTGACTCAACAAGATTACCAGGAATTGGGAGGAGTCATGCGATCGCTTACTCAAAGAGCCGATGAGGAGTATCATTTGCTAGTTCAAGAAAATCCCGCTTATGAGCAAGTAATTCGTCAGGTAATGCTGCGAATGGTGGCACTAGGTGGAGGTGAGTTGGCTCGTCGGCGTGTACCTCTATCGGAATTAGCATATCCCTCCGATAAGGATAATTTAGTGAAGGAAGTAATTGGGCGTTTTAGCAGAGCCAGGTTATTAGTACAAGGACAAGATGCTGAGGGGAATGCTTATGTAGAACCAGCTCATGATGCTTTAGTCAGGGGATGGCAAAAGTTGTTGCTGTGGAAACAAGAGGATGAGGAAAGTTTACTTCTGCAACGGCGGTTGACGCCCGTAGCACAGGAGTGGAAAAGCCAGCAACAAGCAAGGTTTCTGTGGCATACTAACCCACGTCTGGATTTGCTGAAAAAAGTACTCAATTCTGAGCATAACTGGCTTAACCAAGTTGAAACTGAGTTTGTGCAACGTAGCCTCAAGCGCAAAAACTTCAATACTCGTCGGAATTGGAGTGTTGCGATCGCAGTTATGCTGGGGTTAGGTACAGGTTTGCTATTTTCCTTGATTGGACAAAGAAACTCCCTAGTAGGTCAAATTCAGGCTAATCGGCAAACTGCTGAAGCCAACTTACAATCAGGTCAAGATTTAGAAGCTTTGCTGGCCAGTTTACGGGCAGCAAAATCTCTTCAAGATTGGCCTTGGTACTTATCCTTATTCAAGGCAGAGGGTAAGCTAAAAATACAAGTTACAAAAACACTGCACAAGATGGTTTATGGAGTAAGAGAACGGAATCGCCTGGAAAAACATCAAGGCAGAGTCATCGGTCTTGCTATTAGCCCTAATGACAGCAGAATCGCTAGCGTTGATGACACGGGATTGATCTGCTTGTGGGACAAATCCGGCCAACTTCTGAATGATGATTGTTTCCGAGGACCTGAAGGCTGGGTTCAAAGTGCCAGTTTTAACCCTGATGTCACTTCACTCGCTACCATTACCAGCAGTACCAACTATGATGGAAGTATCGGACCAGATAGCATTGTTACCTTGGATTTATGGGACTTAGAAACTCAACAGCAGGTTGAGCTAAATCAAGATCTTAGAGGTTGGGCACGGGAGGTCAGCTTTAGCATGGATGGCAAACAACTTGCTACTAAGGACGACTCTGATAGTATTATCTGGTGGA
>JAAHGR010000690.1 GCA_010672425.1 Symploca sp. SIO2E6 | reverse complement strand
GTATTACTAACCTAGCACGCTGGTGTACATTGTGTTGGGTCTCGAATAAAACTCTACCCAACCTACCAGAGAATGCGATCGCATCTTCCTTTGTCGGGTGGGCAAAAATTCCAGGTTTCCACCAAGGAATAGATATGTCGAGATATTTTTGCCCACCACAGCAGTTACCAGCACAGAGATTTTGGTGGGCATTATGATGAAAGATATCGCTGCGGGTGAAGATTATTGAGAATGCCCACCCTACGGTCAGGATTTTGTGGTATTCTTTACATCTCCCCACATAGCCTACCTCTTCGAGCACTGCTCCAATGAGCATCTACGAGACACTACGTTAATGACACCAGCTTTCGCTAATCGCTTCCAGCACAGCATCTGATAAGATAGATAGTGCCGCATGTAACCTAGAAGTGTGATCGCTATAGCTTGGGTTTCGTTCCCTCAAGCCAATATCAGCCTTTCACCAGATGTTAATTATGCAACTCGAAGATTACTTTGATTTCCTCTCACCCGATGACATCCGCATCAAAGGACATCGCATCGGTATTGATAATGTTTTGGATTATTATCTAGATGGTTACACCGCAGAAGAGATTGCTGCTCACTTTCCTAATTTGGGGTTAGAGAAGATTTATGCTACTCTGACTTACTATCATCATAAACGGGCAGAAATCGATTTATATCTGTTGCGTTTAAAAAGATCACAAGAACAGCATTATCAGGAATGGTTGGCTAATCCTTCCCCTATGGCTCTAAGGATGAGAGCAATTAAAGTCCAACGAAAAAAGGATATGTTAAAAGAGTGAAAATCCGTTTCTTGATTGATGAGAATTTGCCCCTGGGACTCAAGCCAGCAGTACTACATTTCAACCCAACTATAGATATCCTGCGAGTGGGTGATGGAAAAGCTCCACCTTTGGGAACTCTCGATCCTAATGTCCTTTCTTATCTAGAGTTGTCTCAACGTCTATTAGTAACAAATAATCGTAAAAGTATGCCAGAGCATCTCAAAGAACATTGGGCGACAGGTGGACAAATTTGGGGACTTTTCTGGGTACGCCCTAAAATAACAATAGGTAGGTTGGCGCAAGAGTTATTTATGGTTTGGGAGACTAGCGCAGCTGAAGAATGGATAGATTTAACCGACTGGATTCCTTTTTAATTTACTTTGCTGTTGATTTGATGCTAATCTAGCATAACTGCCCGAAAAAAATCCAGTTTTCCCTGTTTCCGATCCCACAGTGCAAGCATCTTGCTCGCGTTTGAAATCCAACGAGGGAGATGTTTTGCCTACAAGCACGCCTTGCCAAATCTCAGCTACTAATATCATGTTCGGTTGATCACTTACACTTTGGTGGCAATAAGGCTCCGAGGCAGGAGGCTCCGAGGCTCCGAGGCAGGAGGGAAGAAAGAAGATTGCAAGGTATCCGGGAATTATAACTGTTTATCCGAACATGATATAAATCACTAACCTAGCACGCTGGTGTACATTGTGTTGGGTCTCGAAGAAAGCTCTACCCAACCTACCAGAGAATGCGATCGCATCTTCCTTTGTAGGGTGGGCAAAAATTCCAGGTTTCCACCAAGGAACAGATATGTCGAGATATTTTTGCCCACCACAGCAGTTACCAGCACAGAGATTTTGGTGGGCATTATGATGAAAGATGTTGCTGCGGATGAAGATTGTTGAAAATGCCCACCCTACGGTCAGGATGTTGTGGTATTATTTTACATGATCGAATAGGTGTGCGCCTGTGAGGTCTTGACAGATATAGAATGCTTTTTAACAGGCAAGATGCCTGTTCCACCTGACAGGCAAGATGCCTGTTCCACCTGACAGGCAAGATGCCTGTTCCACAGTCTGTATGTCAGTTTTACACAGCATTGTTACTTTCACATACATCAGAAATTCAATCCCACTTGTGTCATTGCCTTCCACAGGTTCCTGCGCCGTTTATGAACTACTTGCCACTGAGCCAGAAGGGTTTCATAGTCCTGTGGAGATAGTTTCTTCAGCACAATCATCCAGCGAGCGTGTTCGGTATAGTTAGAACCTTGGGCTAACTCTGGTTTAGGAACAAAGTCTTGTAGGTTTGTCTTCCAGTACTTCATCACTTGCTCCCATAAGTCAGCAGGTGCGTATTGTTTGAGATACTCTCGTCGAGATAGCTCATCTTTACTAGATAATTTTTCGGGACGAATGACTACCTCATAGAACCGAGGATAACTGGGGAGTTCATTGTTCCGAACTTCGGTTAAATCTTTTGTCAACAGCCGCAACAGATCGTAGTTTTCACCCAACTGAGTTTTGTCTCCAGGTAGGTTGGTAATCCATTGGTTAATTTGCTGCTGAAACCAATTGACTCCTTTTTGGGTATCAGCAATACTATCCAGCAGCCAGATAACCCACCAACTATCAACGATTTTGACAGTTCCATATTCATTCCGGGTACGTGGTTTGGCTCTGCGGGCAATATAATCACGCCAGGAGACAAACAATGCTTCCTGAGTAGATGCAGATACAGGAATTTCAGCAAAGGCTGTAAACATAGTAGACCAGTTAAACCATTGAGCGATCGCAAGCTGTTGAATCTCCAGTGCCTTGGCTCGTTCTGTTTGGTTTAATTCCTGTGCTGTTTGCTGATAGTAGTGCAGCAGCATACCGACATCCTTAGTACTTATATCATAAAAGCCCAAAGTTGTAGCCAGAAGCGATGTTTCTGGTGTCCATGCCGTATCTACTCGATAAGATTTGAGCAATGCTTGGAGCGTTTCTTCAATGATAACCAGGCTTTCTGCATAATTTTTTTGAGACAGTAATGTTTCGATAATGGGCGACCCATTTTGCCACTGTTGCGGAATTGTCTCTCGCAGATTATCTAGATAACGATGAGGTGCGTATTGCTCGACCAGATTTAGGTAGAGGTAATGCCAGTGTGAATCGATATTTTTTAAAACTTCTTGCCAGAGCGAAGTTTCCTCCTCTGCTGTTAAACCGTTAAAAATACATTGCCGATCTGCTTCCGGCAACTGGGCAAAAAAATCGAAGATTGCATCGCTATCTAACTCTATGTCGTCAAATTGTTGCTCATACTCTAGAATCTGTTGAGCAAAGTAAAAGGCGTTTTTTTCTTGTGCCTGAACAGTTAACCATTCCCATTGCAGTACACAATGAGTTAACTGCCTCTCTATAAATAATCCCTCAAAAATATCCCATTCGGGTAGACCTACAGCAACTTCTGCCTCTGCTTCCAAGAGTGCTGTGACAAAATTACAATCTGGGGTAAATTCATGCTCAAAGGCCGTTGGGAGTAGAGGCAGCATCTTACCTGCAACAGTCTCTAAATCTTCAGTAAAGGTAATTGCATCAAAGTAAGGCGGTTCCCAGTGAGCCTCTTGAGCGATGTATTTCCCTTCTTCTTTCGAGGCTTCCGAGACGATCTTATCCCAATTTTTCCAGAGTTTAGACCAGGTTTGAGCCTGTTTTGCCAGAGAAACAGTTTGGTTGTTATTGGTCTGGGTTGACTCATGAGTCTGGGGCAGGCTGAGAAGCTGCCACACAGTTTTTTGGGTGTCGGGAGAGAGTTGCGCGATCGCTTGTGCTTGTAATTCAGGTAACATAACTCTGAATAGCGCATCCAGCAGTTGAGCAACTTCCTGCTGAGTCAGTCCAGCGAGGAGGCGATCCCCCACATGGAGAGAATTTTCCGAACTCTTTTGATTTTGCATCACCATACAAATCCAACTTTCTACGATCTATTCATAGAGCTCACAGAGAATTGTATCTATAGGCGCACACTTATCCTATTGCTATATACAGCAGTTTGCTCTGCTATGCGGTACATCGTTGATCCCCCTAAATCCCCCTTAATAAGGGGGACTTTGAGAAAAGTGTACTTCATTACAGCGCAAAGTGCTGTAACAATAGCAGAAAAGGTTCCAGGACACAACTAAAACTGAAAAATGAATAAAAAGAAAACTTGACTATTCTCAATTTTCAATTTTCAATTCTCAATTAACATAGAAACAGCTGCATTTGGCACAGAAGCTGGTAATATGGTTCAGCAACTTCAACCCACCACCGTTGATTCCGATTGGCTCTATCCCGAAAGTGATGGTAAACCTTTGTCT
>JAAHGR010000069.1 GCA_010672425.1 Symploca sp. SIO2E6 | reverse complement strand
TCCAGCGGTGAAAGCAGCAGCTTTAACTGTTAGTGGCACAGTTAGCTCCCCGTCACCGAGAATTTTCAATGGTCCATCATCAGTAGTCACCAAACCAGTATCCATTAATGACGCCAAGGTTACCTCTGTATTATCGGAGAGGGATGCCAACTTACCTACATTGATCGTAGTGTAATGTTTAGGATTGATCACCGTAAAGTGCTTTAACTTGGGAATACGCCTGTATAAAGGCATCTGACCACCTTCAAAACCAGGTCTCGTCCCACGACCTGAGCGAGATTTCTGGCCCCGCATCCCAAAACCACCGCTAGCGCCTTGGCCTGCCGAGATACCACGACCAATCCGACGTCTACGCTTCTTAGAGCCCTTTTGGGGAACTGCATCATTGATTCTCATAATTTGTTGGTTGTTGGTTGTTGGTTATTTTTTGTTTGTTGTTTGTTGTTCAGAACCAATTCACCACTTACAATGAACAACAGCTTAATTTACGCATAAAGGTTCTCGATCGGCACACCTCTTTCTTGAGCCACTTCCGAAAATGTGCGCAGAGAGTCAAGAGCATTGATTACAGCCCTAGCATTATTGAGAGGATTATTAGAACCCAGCTGCTTAGCCAAAATATTGCGAACTCCTGCTAATTCCAGTACTGTGCGCACAGCACCACCAGCAATAACACCAGTTCCTGGAGCCGCAGGTCGTATCATTACCTTAGCACCAACAGCAGCCCCTTTAGCTGGGTGAGGAATGGAATTTGCCTTGGTTAAAGGGACATCAATTAGTTGTTTTTTGCCATCGGCTACTCCCTTACGGACAGCACCAATCACATCACTAGCTTTGCCAACTCCAACACCAACTTGACCGCGTTCGTTACCAACAATCACGATCGCTCGGAAGCTCAATTTTTTTCCTCCTTTAACTACTTTGCTGACGCGACGGATTTGAACAACTCGCTCTTGCCAAGTAGTTTCTTTTTCTTTAGTACGGTTACTTTTTCTACGATTTGACTTTGCCATAGCCTTGAGTGTTCTCTTATCGGTTAAAAATTTAGAAGTCTATCCCCGCTTCACGGACTGCTTCCGCGAGTGCTTTAACGCGACCATGATAGAGGTTACCTCCTCGATCAAAAACCACCTTGGAAATACCCTTTTCTAGTGCTCGCTTGGCAATCAATTTGCCCACTTCAACTGAAGCGTCACAAGTTGCCCCTGATTTCAATTCTGAGTTCAGGGTTGCTTCCAATGTGGAAGCAGCTGCCAATGTATGTTGCAGATTATCATCAATCACTTGAGCATAAATATGCTGATTAGAACGGAATACAGACAGCCTGGGGCGTTCAGCCGTACCACTTACTTTCCGGCGTACCCGTCGGTGTCTGCGTCGAACTGATTCTCTACGAGTAAGCTTCATGTTTACTTCTTACCTGCCTTACCTGCTTTACGTCTGACCATTTCACCGGCATAGCGAATGCCTTTTCCTTTATAGGGTTCTGGTGGACGAACAGCACGAATTTTTGCTGCTGTATTGCCCACAACTTCTTTGTTAGAGCCACTAACAATTACGTTAGTTTGGTTTTCGACTGCTACTCGTATGCCTTCCGGAGGAATGATCTCCACCGGCTGGCTATAACCAACATTTAAGATGAGGTTCTTACCTTGAACCTGAGCTCGATAACCAACACCCTGGATTTCCAGGCGTTTTTCAAATCCCTTAGATACCCCCTCAACCATATTGGCAACTAAGGTTCGAGACAGACCATGGCGCTCACGAGATTTTCTAGATTCATCGCGACGTAACAGCTTGATCGTCTCACCTTCTTGCTCCACTGTTACCTGTTCTGGCACAACCCAGTCCAGTTCTCCTTTGGGACCTTTAACGGTGACATGTTGACCATCAATCTTTACAGTTACTTTACTAGGAACCTCTATAGGGCGTTTACCAATACGCGACATGACTTCATCCTCATTGTTTTTTAGAAAGTTGGAAAGGTTAAAAACAGGATACAACTGCCTTTAAAGCTAATAGTCTTCAAGTGCTCTACCAGACGTAGCACAGGACTTCGCCTCCAACTCCCTGACGCCGTGCTTCCCGGTCAGTCATAATCCCCTTAGAAGTCGAGATAATAGCAATACCGATGCCACCAAGTACTCTTGGTAATTCTTTACGGTTGGAATAAACTCGCAACCCAGGTCTGCTAACCCGCTTCATTACTTTAATAATTGGCTGTCGGTTTTTGCCTTTGTATTTTAAGGAAATAACCAAGAATTTTTTGATGCCCTCGCCGGATTCTTCAAAGTCAGCAATAAAGCCTTCTTCTTTGAGAACCCTAGCAATAGAGCGGGTCATTTTAGTTGCTGGTACATTTGTTGTTTGATGCCGTACCAATCCCGCATTCCGAATGCGGGTTAGCATATCTGAAATTGTGTCGTTTGCCGCCATTAGTTCCTTCCTCTACTTACAGTCCTTAGTTGTCTCGGAAAGGCATTCCCATCTCTTTGAGTAAGGCGCGACCTTCTTCATCGGTGTTTGCGGTTGTGATGATTGCAATATCCATGCCACGAATTTGATCAATACTGTCGTAATCTACTTCCGGAAAAATTAGTTGTTCGCGAATGCCAAGACTATAGTTGCCACGACCATCAAAACTCCGAGGACTAATACCACGGAAGTCTCTAATTCTCGGTAGTGCTAAGTGGATTAATCTGTTGAGAAATGAGTACATGCGCTCTGATCGTAAGGTAACCATGACACCAACTGGCATTCCTTGACGGATTTTAAAACCGGCAATAGCTTTTTTGGCTCGCGTTACCACTGGTTTTTGACCAGTAATGATAGCAATCTCACTTAAAGAAGATTCCAATGCCTTGGCATTCTGAGATGCTTCTCCTAAGCCTCGATTAACAGTAATTTTGACTAACCGAGGGACTTGGTGAATATTTTGATAACCAAACTGTTCTTTAAGTTTGGGTACAATCTTTTCTTGGTAGAAACTTTTTAGTTGTTCTGTCATGGTTGTTGTCCTTTTCTTTCCTGGGCTTGGTCAGGAAATTACTAGTGATTAGGGTGCTAATCAAGAATTTCACCAGTCTTTTTGAGCATTCGTACTTTACGCCCCTCTTCGTTAAAGGTATAACAAATGCGGCTGGCAACTTTTTGCTTATTGGAGTAAAGCATGACGTTGGAGCTATGTACTGGGGCTTCAAAGGTCGTAATTTGACCAGATTCTCCTTCTTGTTGGGGTTTAACGTGCTTGGTTTTGACGTTTACCCCTTTGACCACTACCTTGCTCAGAGTTGGTAAAGTTCGCAATATTTCTCCAACTTTACCCTTATCTCTACCACTAATTACCTGAACAGTATCACCTTTTTTGACATGCATTTTTTGGCGCTTAGTAGGCTTATTCGATTTTGTATTAGTTTTAGGTGTAATCATAATACCTCCGGAGCCAAGGAAACAATTTTGGTAAAGTTTTTTTCCCGGAGTTCCCGCGCTACTGGTCCGAAAACACGGGTTCCTCTGGGGTTACCGTCTTGGTTGATGAGTACAGCAGCGTTGTCGTCAAAGCGAATACTCATACCGCTTTCCCGGCGTAGTCCCTTGCGGGTACGGACAATTACAGCTCTAACAACGTCTGACTTTTTGACTGCCATGTTGGGAATAGCATCTTTAACGACACCAATAATCACATCACCAACACCGCCGTAGCGCCGGTTACCGGCACCCACGACTCGAATACACATCAATTTACGGGCTCCGCTGTTGTCAGCGACATTTAGGTAGGTCTGTTGTTGAATCATGCTTGTGGATCTCCTTTTTTGGTAGTCAGACCACTGACGATGGCTCAGGACTCAGAAGCCTTGCCGAGGATTTGGGTAACTGTCCAGCGCTTAGTACGACTAAGGGGACGGCTTTCTCTAATCCGAACTCGATCGCCCTCGTTACATTTATTTTCTTCATCGTGAGCTTTATAGCGCTTGGTACGCACGACAATTTTGCCGTACTTGGGGTGAGGGGAGCGATTTTCTACTGCAACTACTACAGTTTTATCCATTTTGTCGCTGACAACTAAACCAACTCTTTCTTTAACTGCCATTGAAGTTTACTCCTGTTCTTGTTGGTTTTCATTAGTTGGTTGGGTTTCATTAGTTTCATTAGTGGTTGGGGTGTCAATTGGCGATTGAACCACAGCGAGTTGGCGTTCCCGTTCCACTGTCAACATTTGAGCAATGCGATGCCGAAGATGTTTAAACTGATGTGGTTTTTCTAAGCGTCGGGTTGCCTGTTGCAAGCGCAGTTCAAAGAGCTCACGCTTAGCAGCTAAAATTTCATCGGCCAGTTCTTGATCGTTTAATTTTCTGACCTCTTCTATCTTGGGTAAAGGCATAATCTCAACCTATTCCCCTTCACGGGTGATGAACTTGGTTTTAATTGGTAATTTACTACTAGCTAGACGCATTGCCTCACGGGCAGTTGCTTCAGGTACACCAGCAATTTCAAACAGAATGCGACCAGGTTTGACAACTGCCACCCAGTATTCTGGGTTGCCTTTTCCAGAACCCATACGGGTTTCCGCAGGGCGCATAGTGATGGGTTTATCAGGAAAAATCCGAATCCAGATCTTTCCTCCCCGTCTGACATAGCGGGTCATGGCACGACGACCTGCTTCAATTTGGCGAGCAGTAATCCAAGAGGGTTCTGTTGCTTGCAGTGCAAATTCACCAAAGTTGATGGCATTACCGCGACTGGCTGTACCTCTCATTCGTCCGCGATGCTGTTTGCGGAATTTGGTTCTTTTAGGACTTAACATGATTTGTTGTTGGTGGGAAAGTTGTTTGTTGTTTAGGAAGTAATAATTAACAACCAACAACTAATAACTATTCATTGGAGCGGTCTTCAAATTGTTGGCGACGTCGTTGTTGACGACGACGAGGTTGAGGAGGATTAGAAGTCGGTTGTTCTTCTTGTCCAGGAATGATTTCTCCTTTGAAGATCCAGACTTTAACACCAAGAATTCCGTAGATAGTTTTGGCAGTGCGGTAAGAGTAGTCAATATTTGCCCTAAGGGTATGTAAAGGTACTCTTCCTTCACGAGTCCATTCGGTACGAGCTATTTCTGCCCCATTTAACCGACCACTAACCTGAATTTTGATACCTTGAACTTCTGCACGTTGAGCTCTTTGAATTGCCTGACGCACAACTCGTCTAAAGGAAACTCGTCGCTCGAGCTGTTGTATAATATACTCAGCAATCAGCTCGGCATCCGCATCTACTCGCGTTACTTCAACTACGTTGATGCGAATTTGACGATTGTTGCCTAGGAATTCTTGCAGTTCAGTACGTAATTTCTCTATACCGCTGCCACCACGACCAACGACTACACCGGGTCTGGCAGTGTGGACTTCTAAATCAATTTGGTCAGCTTTGCGTTCGATGCGGACATCAGAAATTCCGGCGTTGCTGAGGTTTTTCTCGACGTACTGTCGTATTTTATGGTCTTCTTGTAGTAATTCTGGGTAACGCTTACTGTCGGCAAACCAACGAGAGCGATGTTCTTTAGTGATACCCAGTCGGAAACCAGTTGGATGAATTTTCTGTCCCACGAATTTTTCCTTAATAATTATTCATCGACTTCCGGAGAGACTGCCACAGTAATATGACAAGTCGGCTTACGAATTTGATAGGCACGACCTTGAGCTCTTGGTCGATAGCGTTTCAAGCTAGGTCCCATGTCAGCATAGGCTTTGGTAATGACCAAGGAAGCAGGATTAAGAGCAGCATTCTCCTCAGCATTGGCTACCGCAGAACGCAAGACTTTTAGTACTGGTTCACAGGCACGGTAGGGCATAAATTCCAGAATGATCAGAGCATCCCGGTAGGAACGGCCCCGAATTTGATCGAGTACTCGCCTTACCTTAAAGGGAGACATCCGAATGTAGCGTGCGATCGCTCTAGTTTCTAAAGTAGTATCTATCGCCATAGTTTTCTTTTTTGGTGTCATCTCCAAAGATTGAGAATTGCCAGTTTAATTAACCATGTTCACTTCTCAATTAACAAGTCTTTTACTCGGTTAACGACCACGGCGATCGCTCTTACTATGTCCCCGAAAGGTACGAGTTGGTGCAAATTCGCCAAGTTTATGGCCTACCATTTGTTCACTGATAAAAATTGGTACATGAGTTCTACCATTATGAATGGCTATGGTATGACCAATCATCATGGGCAAAATAGTTGATGCTCGTGACCAGGTTTTGATTACTTGTTTTTCGCCCTTAGCATTCAGTTTCTCTATTTTTCTGAGTAGACTCTCAGCAATAAAAGGACCTTTTTTTAATGAACGACCCATAATTCCTTGTTGTCTGCTTACACTAACGACTAATTTAGCTTTCTCGACCCCCACGTCCCCGTTTTGATGATTTTCGGCGACGTCGGATAATCAAAGAATTACTTTGCTTATTCCGCTTGCGGGTTTTCGCTCCTAAAGCTGGTTTTCCCCAAGGAGTTACTGGACCGGATCTACCTACAGGAGCTCTTCCCTCACCTCCTCCATGTGGGTGATCCACCGGGTTCATCACACTTCCTCTTACCTGAGGACGACGTCCCCTGTGGCGACTACGACCAGCTTTACCTAAACTTAGGTTTCTCGCTTCGATGTTACCTACTTGTCCGATTGTTGCGTAGCAATCGCGCCTCACCATTCGGACTTCTCCAGAAGGTAGTTTGAGAGTGACATAGGCACCTTCTTTCGCTACTACCTGAGCTGATGCCCCTGCAGAGCGAGCCATCTGAGCACCTTTTCCTGGTACTAATTCCACATTGTGTACACTGGTTCCTAAGGGAATGCTCTTGAGTGGTAGAGCATTACCGATTTCGATAGGAGCATTGACACCAGACATCACTAGGCTACCTACTTTTAACCCATTAGGATGGATGATATAGCGTTTTTCGCCGTCCTGATAGTAAAGAAGTGCAATCCTAGCATTGCGGTGGGGATCATACTCAATTTCCGCCACTTTTGCAGGAATATTGTGCTTATCGCGGCGAAAGTCGATGGTACGATACAGCTGCTTGTGTCCACCACCACGACGTCTACTGGTAATAACGCCGCGATTGTTGCGACCCTTTTTACGATGTTTAAATTGGGTTAACGATTTTTCCGGCTCACTACGAGTGATCTCGGCAAAATCTGAGACAGTACTCTTGCGAGTACCGGGAGTGTATGGTCGATAAGCGCGAATTCCCATAACAAATATCGTTTGTCAGTTGTTAGTTTTAGTAATTGCTAGGGAGCAGGGAGTAGGGAGTAGGGAGTAGGGAAGAAGCTATTTTCACCACCAGGTTATGAAAAAAAATTCATGGGGACTGCCTTCTGCCTTCTGCCTTCTGACTTCTGCCTTGGAGCCTTCAAAGCACTAGACATCTGGGAACAGGGTAATGGAGTCTCCAGCTGCTAGGGTGACGACTGCTCGTTTGTACTGCGGCTTGTAACCGATAAATCTGCCCACTCGACGCTTTTTACGGGGTAGACGCAGGGTGTTGACGCCGACAACCTTTACCTCAAACAGACTTTCAATTGCCGCCTTAATTTCTGGCTTTGTGGCTTTGGGTATGACCTCAAAAACATACTTGTTCTGCTCTAAAAGTATGGTTGCTTTTTCGGTCACAATTGGGCGTAGTACTAAGTCTGCAAGGTCGCGGGGGTTATACTTAGTCACTGTAAACCTCCTGAATTTTAGCAAGGGCAGATGAGGTGGTCACAATTTTGTCAGCGTTAAGGATGTCATAGACATTCAAGTGAGTCGCCAAAATCAACTTAACAGTTGACAGGTTACGGGCTGATAAATAAACCATTTCTTCTGGCTGAGGTAGGATCAGGAGAACTTTCGACTCAGGGTCGATGCCCCATCTTGTAATTGCTCCTACTAGTTCTTTAGTTTTGGGTTGTGGCAGTTGCTGGGCAAAGTCCTCTACCACAATCAAGTCATCAGATCTACTCTGAAACGCGGTTCGCAGTGCTAACCGACGCTCTTTACGATTCATCTTGATGTTAAAATCTCTTGGTTTCGGACCAAAAATAACACCACCACCACGCCATAGGGGGGAACGGTTTGAGCCAGCACGAGCACGACCCGTTCCCTTTTGCCGCCAGGGTTTTCTTCCACCCCCTCTTACTTCTGAGCGGGTTTTTGTGGAAGCAGTACCCTGACGAGCATTGGTCATTTGCTTGACCATCGCTCGGTGAACAATGTGAGCTGCACTGTCTTCTTTGGCAACTCGCAAGTTCAATGTCGCTTCTCCTGTCTCTTCTCCTTCCCAGTTTCGCACTGTACAATCAACCATTTTTTCCCTCCTTTGTTATTGGTTATGTGTTACTTATTGGAAGGTTGTTTACCAACAATCAATAACCAACAACTAATAACTAGTGCAGCATGGCGGAAATAACCCACCAGTTAATAAAAGACTTGCAAAGCAGATACCATAAACCTTATAGTCTTCTGCCTTCTGCCTTCTGCCTTCAAAGCACTACCCTCCTACCTTTTTGGTCGGACCAATGCTCAAGAGAGCTCCCGACTTGCCGGGAACTGCACCTTTAATCAGTAGTAAGTTACGGTCTGAGTCTACCCGTACTACCTCGAGCTTACGAATTGTAGTCCGTTTTCCTCCATAGCGACCTGCCATCTTCTTACCGGGATAAGTGCGCCCAGGGGTTGTTCCTGCCCCTGTAGAACCTGGTAGACGGTGATTTTTGGAACCATGAGCCATCGGTCCCCGCCTAAAGTTATGACGCTTTTGATAACCAGCAAAGCCACGACCAATACTGGTTCCTGTGATATCGACCAGTTGACCTGCTGTGAAAATATCTGCATTGATGGATTGACCCAGTTCAAATTGACTGGTGTCATTCAAGGGATATTCCCGTAGGTGACGTAATGGAGGAGCATTGGACTTGGCCAAATGTCCTAGTTCAGGCTTGTTAATTATTTTTTGCTTTACTTGGTCATAACCAAGCTGAACAGAGTTGTAGCCGTCTGTCTGCTTGGTTTTGATTTGTGTCACGATGCATGGACCTGCTTGAACGACGGTAACAGGAAGCGCTCTTCCTGCCTCGTCAAACACTTGAGTCATGCCAAGTTTAGTGCCGAGGATACCAACAGACACTGGTTTCTCCTTTCTAGAGCTTAATCCTACAAACTAAGTTGCCTTTGTCAACATCAGACGCTCTCCTCTATTGAGGAGAAAGTTAACTGTTGCTAACCTTACAAGATTTTATGAGCCAGCGTTTGCGAACTTGTCTATTCAATACTGGCTAAGATAGCGCCTTAGTTCGTCGGGACTTAAGTAGAAAACTCTCAGTATCCTTTCGAGACGCAAGTGCTAGTATACCTAGATCGAACGCAATTGTTCAACGAATCGATGAGATCCTTCAAACCTTTGCTTTGTTGTGGGATTGCTTGACAACAAGCTTAATTAACCCACAGTTCTCTAGCATAAATATTTTTTTTATCTTTGTCAAGTTATTTTTTGGGTAATTGCGGTTTTCAGCTGCGTCAATAATAACTTCACCCCTTGCCACCTATAATAGACAGCAATAGACAGCTCAGGCTAATTCACCAAACTTAAGACGAAAGAGGTAATATAGATGGCTCTGCTCACGACTGGCAAATCTTTCATCCGCGACCTGGAAAAGTCAGAAGCATTGGCTGTATATATGCCATTGGAAGGGGGATTTGAAGGACGCTATCGGCGGCGTTTAAGGGCCGCAGGTTATGAAAGCTTGTGCATAACGGCTCGAGGATTGGGGGACCCTGCTGCTTATCTCACTGGTGTCCACGGTGTGCGTCCCCCCCATCTTGGCAAGAAAAATATCGGTAACACTTCAGCCGTTGGCGCAGTATACTATGTGCCACCGATCGCGAACTATCAATTGGAAAATCTGCCTCCCAAATCAAAAGGATTAGCATTATGGATTATTGAAGGAAATATTCTGTCGAGTCAGGAAGTAGAGTATTTAACGACTTTGCCCCAACAGGAACCACGAGTTAAAGTGGTGGTAGAGATGGGAGGCGATCGCTCCTTCCGTTGGCAGCCACTTAAAGATACCTTACCGAGTTAAGCTCATCTCACAACTTGGATTACGTGAGATTTCGCCTTTTGTTATTAGTCATTTGTCCTTTGTACCAATGACCAATGACCAATGACCAATGACAAAGCGGCAGGTGGCTATCCCTCCCATCCCACAGAAGGAATGGACTTCCCGCCGCTTTCGGTAAATTGTCTGTTCGAGATAGGTCGTATTTTGGCGAATCGTATAAGCTAGATGTAGTAAACTCTGAGAGTTGCTGGAGGTTGTTTTTCGGTGGCAGATTCTATCGTGGAAGAACGAGACTACACGTTAATTATTGACAAAAGCGGCAGTATGTCCACCCAAGATCAACCGGGGGGGATAAGCCGATGGGAGACTGTGCAGGAGTCAACCCTGGCAGTGGCGAGGAAATGTGAAGAGTTTGACCCAGATGGGATTACTGTTTACGTATTTTCCAGTCGCTTCAGGCGTTACGACAATGTCACCTCAGACAAAGTTGTACAAATCTTTCAAGAAAATGACCCTATGGGTCGCACAGACCTTGCTGGTGTACTCAAGGATGCTACAGATAACTACTTTCAGCGTAAAGCAGCTGGGCAGACGAAGCTCAATGGAGAAACCATTTTAGTCATCACCGATGGTGAACCTGATCACCGCAAAGCTGTCATGGAGGTGATTATTAGGGCATCTCGTCAGATAGATCGGGATGAAGAACTAGCAATTTCCCTCATTCAAGTGGGTAAAGATACAATGGCTACTCGGTTTCTCAAAGCGCTAGATGATGAACTTCAAGGTGCCGGAGCCAAGTTTGACATTGTTGATACAGTAACTCTGGATGATATGGAAAACATGACCCTGGCTGAAGTACTGCTCAACGCCATCATTGATTGAAGCAGCTTTGATAGCAACAGAGAAAGAAACCGATCTTTAAGCTCATCCCACGACTGAAGTACGTGGGATTTCGTGTAATTAGTCATTAGTCATTAGTCATTGGTCATTGGTCATTAATACAAAAGACAAAGGACAAAGAACAAAGGACTAATGAGCTTTGCTGATAAATTAGTACAAGTCTGGCTCCTTAATGGTCAAGAAACTTGGATTTTGATCCATGTGGAAGTTCAGGGTAAGCGAGAGACTAACTTTGCCCAAAGGATGTACAACTACAACCATCGTATTAGCGATCGCTACAACCACCCAGTCCTCAGTCTAGCAGTTCTGTGTGACGGTAGTTCCCGTTGGCGACCCACCAAGTTCAAAAGCACCATCTTGGGTTGTAAAGTCGAATTCCAGTTTCTGATGGTGAAACTGTTAGACTACAAGGAGAAATGGGAAGAATTAGAACAAAGTGACAATCCTTTTGCCACAGTCATCATGGCTCACATCAAGTCCCTGGAAACTCGCAGGAATCAACAGCAACGCCGAGCCTGGAAGATGTCTTTAACTAGGAGATTATATGAACAGGGTTATCAGCGACAAGATGTGCTCAACCTGTTTCATTTTATTGACTGGGTATTGATTTCGTTAGACTCCTGAGACAACACTATCAAACCAGCAAAACTCTATCTCCCAAAGCGTTTAGCCTTTATGATCAAGCCTTTGTGGGGATGTGGAGTGATAGAACTGATATGCAAGACAGCACAGCTTGGGTGCGACAAATGCGACAACAGCAGTGGCTGTGATTTGATGCTACTGATGATGCAAGCAACTATGGCTAGCTCAAGATGTAGCAAATTAAAAAGTGTTCTCAAACCCAGTGACTTCTATAGGAGGTTTTTCAGGAAACTCAGCAATAATTCTTAGTGAACCGCCCATAGCCTCAATATAGCGGCGGAGTGTAGAAAGCATTAAATCTGTGCGTCTCTCAAGTTTTGACAAATTACCTTGATCCATGCCCAATTCTTGCGCAATTTGCTCTTGGGTAAATGCCATAGCTTTGCGTAACTCTTGCAACGCCATATGCTCTTGTAATAGTTCCTCTGAGCGTTCTTTGATGCGTTGTTGACGCTCGTCGGGAAGGCTGGCGATAAAATCCTTCATTTTACGTGCCATGACTATTTCTCCTGTTGGTGGTTTAACCATTCGGTAAAACGCTCATCGGCTGTCTTAATCAGCTTTTTGTAAAAGCGGGCTTGGTTTATTCCTGATTTATCACCTGCTACAAGTAATATAGCTTGTCTCTCAGGGTCAAAAGCAAAGGCAACCCGCCACACGCCTTGATCAGCATTGAAGCGCAATTCCTTCATGTTGGAATGTTTAGAATCTTCCAGCGTATCTACATATGGACGCCCCAACTGCGGGCCAAACGTTTCAAGAAGTTTTGTATAGCTGGCAATGCTATCTTGAACTTCTTGTGTCGGTATCTTTGTGTTTATACCTAAGCTATTCAAGGTTTCCTTGATAGGTCTTATTCCATGGTTAATGGGAATGTTAGGTAGTTTTTTAGTGCCAGATATTAACCCGTTTTGAGGATGCGATCGCCTACTCTGTTTCTACTTGATGTGGGTTGTTAGGAAAAACCACAAAGGCACAAAGAGCACAAAGATTTATCAGGAACAGCAAAAACTTTTTTCATTGTCTCGTGGAACAGGCATCTTGCCTGTCATGACGGTTGCTATCTGGGAGGATGCGATTGCCTACTGCACTAGCGAAGCTGATCGCATATTTTATTTGCCAACACTTTATAGGCGTACATCTGTTCTATTAGGTAAAAGTATATCAAAGAATCCGAAACCCTTGTCCTGTCTATGTGAAAAACTAATTTCCACCAGATATCTATTGGGTTTTATTCCCTGCTCCTGGCATCGTCAGACGCTCATTACTCATCTTCAGCTTCGCGCTTCTTTGACCTTTTGTGATTGGCTTGGCATGGATACAAACTCCGCCTGCTTCAAATGCTGAGCGCTTTTCATTGAAATGGGAAGAATGTTCGATCAACACAACCTCGAAATAGTCAGCTGCATCATCGACTATACAAGTAACTAGGTCACCGGGACGAGGCATAGTTCGGAGTGCTACAAGTTTTTCGCGCTGGAAACTTCCTTCTTGATAAGCAAGTGTTGTCACAAAGCTTGAGTAACTGGAGTCATATCTCATACTTCGCCTCCCCTTGAGTGATTGATTTTGGTTTTGTCATGATTGTTGGTGTCGAGCCCTTCAGTTCTTTCTGGTGGTTAGTCTTAAAATATCAATCGCATTATAATCCACATTTAATCGATATGTCTATTGAATGCTTCGAGAGCGTAGCCAAAAACGACTAGCGAGCAGATAATCGAGTAGTAGAGATTGCGATTAAATGAATGGCTCAGGTCAATACCACAATAAGTGACAAGCTTAATGCGCTACTTGATGAGTTGTCAGAGCTTACAGGAATATCGAAGAGCAGCCTAATTGCTGAATATGTCAGGCGTGGTGTCTATCAGGACATTGATAGTGAGGCGAAATTAGCAGAATTTAGAGTATTTATGGAACAAAAGTCTTCCTCTACTACCAAAAGAAGGTGAGGGAGTGTTGGTAGAACATTGTAGTGTCGTAACACACCTATATATAGCAGTGGTACTAAGGATTTAACTCTTCCTGCTGCTCATGGGCAAGGAGTTGTGCTTGGGTCGCAACTGCCTTTTGGTGTGCTTGCTCTCCACTCAGTCCTTGTTTGCGGGAATCGAGTTCATTTAAAGTGGACAAACGTCCATACAAAATTAGAATATCGCCAGGAAAAATACGGCTCCCTCCTTTTGGTGCTCCTCTGTAGTGACCATTAAGGCGCTGAATTCCTAGTACTAAGATACCTTCTTGTCGTAAATGGGTTTCGCATAGCGGCTTGTTGGCAATCCAGTCTTCCGGGTCAACCTGCATTTCCATGACTGCATAGTTTCCCGAAAGTCTGAGTAAACTGGCATAATCGCGCACGTCAATATGAGTCCATCGTCTCAAGGCCCACTGCACCATTTTGGACAAATAGCGACTGAAGCGCCGATTGGTAGCTAAAATCCAGATAAGAACCAGTCCTAGGAGCAAAAGTACTATCCGCTGTGACCAGTCTCCTGCTCCTCTAGTACCAATAAAGGTGAGAACTAAAGAGGAAATGACTGTAATGATTCCGGCATTGCCTAACAGCATTAACCACATCAGAATTCGCCTGCGCACTGGATGAGAGACGACTTGCTCTGATTCACTGGTGGTAAAGCCTGCACCTGTAAAAGCAGAACGAGCCTGAAATTCGGCTGATTCCCGGGAAAGTCCTGTAAGAGTTAGGGCTTCGGCAGCAATTCGGGTAATCAGTAGAGAAATTGCGATCGCCATGAATAAAGAAATCAAAGCTGCCAAGATTCACTCCTGATGAAAATATGACTGGCTCAGCTAATGTGTATCTAAATTGAATATAGCGCTACGCGCTAGGCAACAGGCAACAGCTCATCTGGCAAAAGTAAGCTGTGAGTGGGTTTGGTAGATTTAGGAATGTCCTAGCCTAAACTTATAGAAGACCGTAGTGCGATCGCTTTCTCTTGTAGGTTGGGTGGAGCCGCAGGTATTCATCACCACTTTACCTGAAACAAACATCGGCGAAACCCAACATCCGAATCTTCCCTCACGACATCAAATTCAATGCGATAGACCGTAGGGTGGGCATTCTCAATAATCTTCATCCGCAGCGATATTTCTATTCATAACCATGACATTGGTTACTATATTAGTAGCCTCACTGGCACTGCCAAAGAGTTTGGAAGAGGCATTCGTGGTCATTGGGGTATCGAAAACTGACTCCACTGGGTTAAGGATGTAATTTTGAATGAAGATCTCTCAACTATACATACCGGTGATGCTCCGGCTAATATCTCCGTTGTGCGAGCGATTGTACTTAATGTCCTTCGTCGAAATGGTTATGATTCCATCACAACTGCCCAAAGATTTATCTCTAACGATATTGACAAACTCCTCATCCTTTTGGAATGAAACAGCCCTGCCTTAATAAAGCTAAGTGATTACGCTGATACTCTTGCTTTAAGTGAAAGTGCCAATATTTATTCCAATCATCACTAATGTAAAGGGAGCGAAGACGTAAAACAGACTCAGCACCCAAAAGACTCCATCTAGCTCCAGTAAGATCCATGCGGTCTTTAATCAGATGACGACAAGCACCTTCTATCACCCCGGTAGCAATGGGAAGACCAGCTTTCAAATAATCATCGTATCGGAGGTAAGCACTGTTATTGAGCAGATATTGGGCACGGGTATCCACTGGTTTGCGTTCTGATGGCTTGAGTTGACGTAATGTGGCGCTGCGACGCATCCCGGCAGCAACCTGACTTGAGCGTCCCTGAAGAATAAGTAGTATTCTTTTACAAACCCCACGCTTCTGCTTGCTGGCTGGTATCCCCATAAAAGGCAAGTGCTGCCTTCCATAAATACTCAATTACATGGATAATATCGAGCACAATGGTTAAATTGAGCTCGTGTTGGCGAGCATATTTCTTTAACAGCGATAATTGTGTTTTATTGCCATCGACTAGAGCACAAAACAGTTTTTGTTGGTTGGGGTCGCGATGCAATGCCTCATCAAATGCTTCTGTTATAACCTGTGAAGGTTCTTGAACTAAACTTGCCCAAACACGCTTGCCAATTGTTTGTTATTTGTTATTTGTTGTTTGTTGTTTGTTATTCCCAATTCCCAATTCCCAATTCCCAATTCCCAATTCTCCATTCTCCATTCCCAATTCCCGATTCACAATCGCTTTGCTCCAGTGGTAACGTTCTCTTCTTCCTCATATTCCTCTGTTTCCAGATAGTCCTCTTCCTCGTACTCAGGACTACTATCTTCTACCAGAGGTAGATCAACGGGGTGGTCTACACCGTTGATAATTGCTCCCAATAAGGGCAGTTCTGCTTCCAACAATTCTTCAACACCCTTGGATAAGATACTTTCTTGGGTATACCCTGGTCGAGTAACCATAACTATGCCGTCGGCTAAAGGTTCGAGTAACAGAGCATCATTACACAAAGAGAGAGCCGGAGAATCTACAACAACTAGATCAAAACGACCCTTGGCATCCTCAAACAACCGCTTGAATTCACTAGATTCGAGAATAGCAGCAGCTTTGCGCTGGGGGCCAGGACTGGGTATAATGTAGAGGTTTTCAATATCGGGAGCTAACTCCATACAGTTACTCAGGGAACTGTAGTAACGTAGGGGTTCAACACTGGCATCAGGGTCAGGAGTTAATTTGAGGAAGTTGGCTTGAGAAGCGGAACGTACATCAGCTTCGATTAACAGTGTGCGTTTACCAGCATGAGCCGAAGCGATCGCTAAGTTGTAAGCACTTACCGTTTTACCTTCTTCTTCTATGGTACTAGTGAGCAGTACCACCTTTAAGGATTTATTTTCCCCAAGTAGAAGATTACTGCGGAAGCGTTCATAGTAATCTAAATAGGGAGAATCTGGCTTGCCTAAAATTCCTGTATCTTCCCAGAGTGGATCGAGAACTTTGATTAGAGGTAATTCTCCTAGTACCAGGACATCCCGTTGTGCTAGCGCTAGTTTGATATCTTGTGGTGTGTAGAAGGTGTTGTCCAAAGTTGCCAATAAGAAAATCAAGCCACCAGCAACCAATAAACCAATCGCTGCTCCCCCTCCTAAGGAAACCAGGGGACTCGTTACTGGTTCCTTCACTTCTTCAACTTGTGGCGGTTGCACCAGACTGAGACTACCCACCGTCTCTGTCTCGGCGGCTTTAGCATCTGCTAAGGCTGCTTCCAAGCGGTTGTAAAATTGTTGTTTGAGCTGAACTTGGTTTTGCAGCCTTGCTTGCTCTAGCTGTTTATTGGGCATCTGTTGATACTCTTGCCGGAGTTCTTGCTCTGTCTTCTTGGTAGTTTCGAGTTGTCTCTCTAAGGCGTCCCGCTGGGTTTGTAATTGCACTAGTTGGTTAGCTAGTTGTTGCCTTGCTGGATCCAGGTTACTCTCTTGACGAATTTGGCTGGCGGCTAAAGGTTCCCCCAAACCGTTGCCGCCAATCACCTCAAAGGCTCTGGCTCGCAACATTTCTTCGTAAGTTGCTTGACTTTTGATGAGATTTTCTACCTCAGGGTGTGCCTCTCGATAACCCTGACTCTTGAGGAGTTCTATTTGAGTCTCGGCTCCCAGAATCTGACCCCGTAGGTTATTAATGATCGGATCAGCACTTAAAGCAGAAGAGGCATAAGCTTGATCTGGATTCAAACCCAGTCTTGATTCCAAGCTAGCGATTTGAGCATCAATACCTTCTAACTGTAGTTGAATTTGCCGTTGTTGTTGTTGGCTGCCAGTAATCCCACCAACCAAGGTACCGTCTTGAGCCGCCAACAAAGCTGATCCCTCATTACGGATATACTGCTCTAACTTCTGTTCAGCGGCGATGAGTTCATTTCTCGCTTCAGGCAACCTTGCTTCAATAGACTTAATAATTTCCCTTACCCGTGTGGTATTGATCAAACGACTTTGTTCAACCATCTTCTGCATGAGGATATCTAAAATTGCCCCTGCCATCTGAGGACTGCGTTGATCTGCGTATTCAACTTCAATTACTTGTGGCTCATCCTCCTTAGGAAAATCTATTTCTACGTTTCTAATAATGTTTTTTGGCTTAGTTTGCGCTTGACTTGCTGCGGCTTTAGTCACATTATCCGCCAACAGCAACTCCTTGTTGAGTTTTCTCCCTTGTTCATAAATCTCTCCCCCTGTTTCCGAAAACAGCCTAGGAGGATTATTATAGGCTAGAGCTCCTTGAGCTAAATAACTAGGGGGAGGTGGTGGTTGGAGGGCAACAACACCCGATATCCCCAAAACTAGACTAAAACTGGCAAGTCCAATCAACTTATGTTGATCGAGGGCAATGAGATAGCGTTTGAGAAAGGGTGGGGTCATGGGAATTTAGAATGGGGAATTGGGAATTTAGAATGGGGAATTGGGGATGGGGAATTGGGAATTGGAATCCCTATGATCGATACTATCGCAGTTCCTTGTGCATGAAGCGTGGGAGGGTTCTTTTTTCGCCACACCTCCCACACTCCCCATAACTGTGACCCTAAACCCGCCTCTACAAATTTACCGAATTTTCTTTTAAATTCTCAATTCTCCATTCGACCTTCTCAATTCTAAATTCTTCTCCATTGTTTCCTGATGAACCAGGTCATGACTGCTACGATGATAAAGACTAGGAGGTTAAAGAGGACGGGGTATTTACAGAGTACTGTGGTTTTGCCAAATATCGGTTTACAATTGTGATCGCCTGGAGCAAGGGAAACTCCGGCTATTCCAGCACCGACGACTGCGATGAATTCTTGAAAGTTGCGATCGCGTTCTGCTTTGGCGAGTTCGATGCGACTGCGTACCGCGTTGATGTTGTCTTCTAGGAAAGGAATTTAGGTCTATTGCAGGCGCACACGCATCCCATTATTCAAATAATAACAAAAAATCATGAAAATCGCAACAAAAAATATTCTCAGGAGGAAGCGATCGTGAATATTGCCCAAACCTAATAGAATAGAAATAACCACAAAGTCACCAAGGACACAAAGAGATCAAGGATTAGTGAGGATTTTGATGAAAATTAAGGCAGTTATCTGGCAAGAAGACGGGGTATGGTGTGGTTCTGTACCCGCTTTACCTGGTTGTCACACTTGGGGAGAAACCCATGAACAACTATTAGAAATGCTCAAAGATGCTATTGAAGGTTGGCTCGAAGTTGCTAGTCAGCAGGAAGAATTTGAGCCTGAGAAACAATTGATTGAGTTATCTCTATGAAATCTGTTTCCGGTAAAGAGCTTTGTAAGGTTCTTGAGCGCTATGGTTGGAAACTAAGACGAGTCACTGGTAGCCACCATATTTATTCTAAGGAAGGTATCAACTTCATTCTCTCTATTCCTGTTCATGGCAATCGGGATTTGCCCATTGGTATTTTAAGAAGACTACTAAAGGATGCTGGTCTTACGGAAGAAGACCTAGATTAATGCGATTCAGCCCATTGTACCCGAATATTGGGCTCAAAACCCGCCCTGCCAACATCTCCCGGTTAGTCCAACCAATTCCCAAAACCAGTAACAAGCGATCGCCTACGACACCAGCCAAGCTGATCGCCTTTATTCCTAATTGTACATTGTATATTAGCAAGGTTATCGCCAGGGCGGGTTTTGTATTACAATTGTCGTCAAATGCCTTAACGGTGACCCTAAACCCGCCCCTACAGATATACGTAATTTTATTCCCAATTCCCCTTATAACTACTTAACATGGTTCAAGCACTAGATCAACCTAAGATCGTTACATGGACTGTTGACGATTATCACCAAATGATTGTATATTGTTTTGCTATTTTTGTGAAACTCAGATCTTGCACCTGATATTGAAAACCGGATTTTGAGCAAAATTACAACGAATTCAATAGGGTTTCAGCTTCTCAAAATCCGGTTTTTTGGATTTTTTGGGCTTGGTGCAAGATCTGAGTGAAATAGCGATCGCGAATATTGGCCAAACCTAATAGAATAGAAATAACCACAAAGACACAAAGAACACAAAGATTTTGCTTAAATAAATTATACCTATCGTAGGGGCGGGTAAGCGTGATAATTTAGGCCATGTCACCCAGATATTGGGCTCAAAACCCGCCCTGCCAACATCTCCCGGTTAGTCCAACCAATTCCCAAAACCAGTAACAAGCGATCGCATACGACACCAGCCAAGCTGATCGCCTTTATTCCTAATTGTACATTGTATATTAGCAAGGTTATCGCCAGGGCGGGTTTTGTATTACAATTGTCGTCAAATGCCTTAACGGTGACCCTAAACCCGCCC